>CAIUHT010000976.1 GCA_903898975.1 uncultured Planctomycetaceae bacterium | reverse complement strand
CGCAGGAATCTCAGTTTTTGTGCAACTTCCGCCCGCGTCCCGAACACATCGAACGTTGATTCGACGAGACGGCACTGGGGACAGCCGCTGCGAAAAATGCTAGGGGTCCCCCCAGGGCGCGTGCAACCAGGGTTGACAGTCACACGTTCTGAGCGGGGATTGGAACCCGCTGGAGGGCTGTGCGGCGGAGGCGCCGGCCCGCGACTGCCACACCGGCGCCTGGTCGGCTGTGGCAGGCAGAGCTGGAAACGGTGGGACTTGTCGAGGGGGGCCACGGAATGGGCTGTCGCGCGGCACACTGCTTCTTGAGAGCTTGGGGACAGGCTTCCGGACCGGTGGGGTGGCTTTCGTCCGGCCACGGGGGCGTTAGAATGACCGGCACAACGCCCATCGGTGGCGATTTCCTGCTTCCTCCGCTCGAGGAGACTTCCTTTGTACTTTCGACGACTTGGCAGCCTGGCCCTGGGCCTGGCGGCACTGGTGCATGCGGCCCCCCTGGCTGCGCAAGACAACAATGCGGCTCCCCCGGGCTTCACCGCCCTCTTCAATGGCAAAGACCTGTCGAACTGGCATGGTGAAGAGACCATGGATCCCCGCAAGTGGGCCGCCATGTCTCCCGATGACCTTAAGAAGAAGCGGGCCGCCGATCAGGAAAACGCCCTGAAGCACTGGCGCGTCGACGCCAATGGCGACCTGGTGAACGACGGCGAAGGGGCGTATCTCACGTCTGACAAACCGTTCGGCGACATGGAATTGTTCATCGACTGGAAGATGGTCCCGAAGGGAGACTCGGGGGTCTATCTCCGCGCCACCCCGCAGATCCAGATCTGGGACTACACCGACCCCGCGAAGTTCGGCCTCGGTGCCAACAAGGGTTCGGGCGGTCTGTGGAACAACACCGCCGGGAAGCCCGGGAAAGACCCGCTCGTCCTCGCCGACAAGCCCCTGGGCGAATGGAACCGCTTCCGCATCATCCAGGTGGGCGATAAGACCACCATCGAACTGAACGGCAAGCTCATCGTCGACAACGCGGTTCTTGAGAATTACTGGGACCGCACCAAGCCACTGTTCGCCAATGGTCCCGTCCAGTTGCAGACGCACGGCGGCGAAATGCGGTGGAAGAACATCTTCGTGCGGGAGATTCCTGCCGAGGAAGCCAACAAGCGGCTGCGGGGCAAAGACCCCGAGGGGTTCGCCCCGCTGTTCAATGGCAAGGATTTCACTGGCTGGGCCGGCGCGGTCGACAACTACCAGGTCGAAGAGGGAGCAATCATGTGCAAGCCCGGAAAGGGTGGGGCCCTGCACACCAAGGAAGAGTACGGCGACTTCGTTGTCCGGCTCGAATTCCAGCTCCCCCCGCACGGCAACAACGGGCTCGCGATCCGCTACCCGGGCTCGGGTGACCCCGCCTACGCCGGGATGTGCGAGCTGCAGGTTCTCGACACCGAGCATCCCGACTACAAGTCGCTCGATCCTCGCCAGGCCCACGGGTCGGCGTACGGGATGGCGGCCGCTCACCGCGGGTACCTCCGTCCGGTCGGTCAGTGGAACTACCAGCAGGTCACCGTCCAGGGTTCGACCATCAAGGTTGAGCTGAATGGCACGACCATCCTCGACACCGACCTGTCGAAGATCACCGAGTACATGGCCAACTCGCCGCACCCGGGCAAGGAGCTGAAGAAGGGCTTCTTCGGGTTCGCCGGTCATGGTGACCCGGTCAAATTCCGCAACGTCTCGCTGAAGAAACTGTAAGCAGACACCGCGGTCGAGTGACGGGACGCCCCTGTGGGTCGGCCCGAGAGAATCGTCGAGTGGAACCACAATTCCGCCGGGTTGGCCTGCCGAACGCTTGCGATCGGCAGGGGGACCCGGCGGATTGTGTTTTTCCCCGCACCGCGAGATGTACGCGACCGGGGGATTGCATGCCAACCCGCGCTACAATAGCGTAGGGCCACTGGAGTGGCCGATCCGTGTCTCTGCGAGTCTTCCCGCAGGCGGGCCGACACTGGGTTGATTGATCGGGCTTGCTTGGTCCGGCTCAATTGGCCTCGCTGGATTGGCCAGGCCCGTGCGGCTGCCTTCGTCTGTTCCCGCCGACCCGCTTCCCGGAATCCCCCGATGATCCTCACCGGCAGCGAGATCAAGGCCCAGTTGGGAGGCAACATTCTCATCGAGCCCTTCGATGAGAGCCAGTTGAACCCCAACAGTTACAACCTGCGGCTGCACAACGAGCTGCTGGTCTACGAAGAGATTGTGCTGGATATGCGGCGGCCGAATCGGTATCGCCGCTACACCATTCCCGAAGAGGGCCTGGTGTTAAGCCCCAACCAGCTCTACCTGGGGCGGACTGTCGAGTTGACCGAAACGCGCAACCTGGTGCCGATGCTGGAAGGACGCTCTTCCGTCGGCCGGCTGGGGCTGTTTGTGCACATTACGGCGGGCTTTGGCGATGTCGGCTTTCGGGGCTACTGGACGCTCGAAATGTTCGCCGTGCAGCCGATCCGGGTATACCCCGGCGTCCCGATCGCCCAGATCTTCTACCACACCGTCGAGGGAGTGGTCACCGATTACCGCTCGGGCAAGTATCAGAACAACAGCGACATTCAGCCCAGCCTGCTGTTCAAAGACTTCGAACAGATCCGCGACCCGCAAATGCGGCTCCCATTCGGGCAGGAAGTGTCGCGCTGACCGACGATGGGAAGGCCAGGGGGCAGGAAGGCGAAAGGGCTGTCACCGCCGCGTCGTGACATCCGCCCCTGGACCATCGGTGTGACGCCACCAGGCCATGCGCTGTTCTTCGGCGCAATGCCGCCCGCTTCGGCAGGTAACCCGGGCAGGTGGCTCCCGTCCTGGCGGAGCGGCCGCGCCGAAGCCGGACAACCGGATCGGCAGACTCCTCGACAGCCCACTCCTGCGGGCCACTCAGACTCACCGGTGCCACGCCGCAGAGGATGAGTGGTGCATGGCCGCACTGTGTGACGCAGATCGCGCTGAAAGACTGAACGACTGGTCGTATCTGGCGCTGGTCGACGGTGGCGCTCGTCTAATGTGGCGTTCGTCTGTTGGCGCATCCGTCTGAGGGACGGACTGAGCGATGGGGGTG
>CAIUHT010000975.1 GCA_903898975.1 uncultured Planctomycetaceae bacterium | reverse complement strand
GCGGCGGCAGCGGTGACGCACTTCTGCCCCCTGCCCCGCCCCCAGCCCACTCTGCCCCAGCCCACTCTGGCACAGCCCACTCTGCCACAGCGCGCACCGCCACCGCCCGCACCGTTCGGCCAGCCAGTGCCATTCGCGGGGCTCGATGAACGCCAGCAGCAGCACCAGCATGGTGGGCGAAAACAGGGCGACATGCAGACACACCCCGACTCCCAGATGAAACAGGACGGCAGCCAGCAGCACCCCGCGGCGGCACTGTGGCACCCAGACCAGCACCGGGAACAGGATCTCGAACAACAGCGTCGCCAGCGACAGCGGACGCACCACCCCGGGAGTCGCCGCCAGCCACTGGCCCCACGCGGTCCCCCCGTATTGCCGGTCGAGGAGCGCGTACTGCAGCAGTTCCCCCGAGCTGAACCACGCCGACTGCAGCTTGGTCAGCGCCGCCCCCGCATAGACCTGGCACGCCAGCAGCCTGAGCAACCACCGCGCCAGCCCGCTCCCCTCTGCCGCAGGCTTGGCCTGAGCGGGCCGCACCAGCCTGAGCGCGGCACCGCAATCCCCCAGTCCCAACAGCAGCAGCATGTGCCCCCACAGCACGGTGGGCTTGGCGAAGGTCCACGACAAATCGAGCGGTCTGAGCCAGGCCAGCAGCCCACCGCACAGCAGCAGCGAACCGCCGGTCTGCCAGCCACACGCCAAAGACAGCCCGGCGAACAACAGCAGTGACTGTGCCGCCACCGCCACCCCCGCCGGGGGGACCGGCCACCACGGCGCTTGCCAAGGCTCTCCAAGAGCTGTTTGCGAGGCCAGCCGCGCGGCGGGCACTTGTGGTCCAGGCGTCGCCGACCCGTCCCGCGATCCAGGTTGTTCGCGACCGTCCCCTGCCGGGGTGTTCCTTCCTTCACCAGCGGCGACCGGTGTCGCGGGCCTGCTGGTGCGGGCCGCAGCCGCGGCGGCGACCTGCTGGCTGAATGTCGAGTTGGGCGGAGCCGAAAAGTAGGGCATCGCCGGCCCCGACCGCGAGTAGAGTTCAATCGAGTACCGCCATGAAGCGGCGGTGTCGGCGCAGATCAGCAACGCGACACCGACCCGCAGCACAGCGAGCGTGCGCACCGACTCGCGGACCGGCCAGGGACGAAACATCATTCGGCACCCGGCGTGCCTTCGACGATCGATTCCTCCGCCAGCACTCGCCACACAGCGCGGGGGATTCCAGCGGGTGGCGACGCGATGGTGCGTTCTCCCTGGCCGGGAAAGAGCCGGTCATCCACCGGCTTGGGGGCTCCCCACCACCGCAGGTAGTCTGCGTCCGACAGGTTGTAGCGAACGGGCCAGCGCTGCTCACACAGCCAGACCCGCACGAGGGGATCTGCACTCCGCTCCCCCTCGGTCGCCTGCCGGGCCTGCTCGACCACCTGCGCGAACCAGAGCCCGCCCCGATCGAGGTCAACCCGGGTCAGATCGCCCTGCACCCCCTCGCGAAACTGCTGGCCGGCGGCTGGATGCAAGACCAGCACTCGCCCCGACCGCGTCTCGCCCAGGGCCACCCGGCGGCGGGACTCGGTCGCGAAGTGCGGGTACATATCCCACGTGAAGGCATACCGCACCACCGGCGGCAGCCAGCCACCAACGTCGAGCACCTGCGCCAGCAGCGTCCCCAGCGACAGCACCAGCCACACCGCAGCAACCTGCCCCCGCAGCCAGTCCCGCCCCCGCTCCACAACACGCGAATCAACGGCAGACATGGCAAACCGGGGACTTAATCAAGGAAGGTTCCCGATGATGAACCGGACGAACTGAGCCAATCCCTGCGTGACGCCAGCGAGCCCTGTCAACTCACCAACCAGCCACGACGCATCCGCGGCCGCACCTCTGCGTTCAGGTCGTTTCCACCGCAAACAGCCGGCCGCATCGTCGAGTCGACCACCTCGGCCGAAAATCCAGGCAGGCGAATCATCAACCTGGAAGGGCAAGCCAGTTCGCACAGAAAGCCAAGCCCAGTACGATTCGGTCGCGTGATTGATCTTATCGAATTGCGGCCAGCTGCGTGACAGGTGGGGATTCAGCCAGGCGGCGCCTCCCGGTTCACAGGATTCCTCCACGGCCCTGATCGAGTATCCGCCGCCACGACCGATCCCGCATCCTTCCGCGTTCAAACGAAAAAATCTTGCATCGCTGTCGGGACGCCGATAGTCTCAGCGATGTCTGGAGGGTGCGGGAGATTCTGAGCCAATCCTCCGCGGTTCGTCCAAATTGATCCAAGGGGTGACCAATGTCTGTGGAATCAACATTAGCGCAGTTTGGCGTGGCCGAAGTCATCATCTCTTTGAAGTCGGTGCCACTTGGGAGTTCCAGCGCCCAACTGTCTGCGACGGCATTCGACAAGAGTCATCTCGCCCATTACTTCACAAGATCAAACGTGGGAGAACGCCGCCTGCTGGCGCCGGCCTCGCGTAGGTCCGACGCCGGG
>CAIUHT010000974.1 GCA_903898975.1 uncultured Planctomycetaceae bacterium | reverse complement strand
GCCTCCATCCACTCCAGAGGCGATGTTTTCCGCAATGACTTTTGCGGATGTGTCGGTTGTATGGCCCGACTGCCTCAAACAATCGTCACACCGTCAGCAAACACTCACCATCCCTCGATCCAGCGGTCCGGCGGGACAATATTTTGCAGGCCCGATCCCTGACACTCGGATCAATGGTGACAGAGAGCGCTCGACTCACCCAGCGAGCGTCCACTCAAGGCTGTGCCATGCGGTGCCTCAACGGCTTAACCCAGAGTTAGAGTTCGATAATCTTACAGATGGCCTCTGGTGCTGCGGCGAGTGGGCACCAAAACCGGACTCAGGAGGCGCCTTTAGGGAAAACCCGCCCAGCCCCAAACTCCATCCCAATCCACCTGATCAGCCGATCTGCCACATCGAGCTTGCTTCCCGACCACTCGGCAACTGTCCGGTCCGGAGGCACAATCAGTTCGACCTTGGTCGTCGGGCCATTCAGTGCCGTGGGGTCATTCAGCACAATCGCATCGCAATGCTTTGAACGCAGCTTGGCCACGGCGTTTGAACGCGCAGTATCGGCCTCGAGCGCAAAACCCACCACAAATCGCCGTCCCTTCTGACCTGCCAGTCCCGCCAGGATGTCTTCGGTCTCTACCAGCTCCAACCTCAGCCCAGCCCCGGATTTTTTAAGCTTACCCACCACCCGTTCGCGGGGCCGGTAATCGCAAACCGCCGCTGTCGCAATCAACCCATCGCAGTCCGACCACTCCCCCGCGCAGGCGTCCCGCATCTCCCGCGTAGTTTCGACATCGATCTGACGGCAGCCCGCCACACACGGAATCGCGACCGGTCCACAGACCAGAACCACCTCGTGGCCTGCCGCCAAGGCCGACTGCGCAAGCGCGTGCCCCATCCGTCCGCTACTGGCGTTCGTCAGGAACCGCACATCGTCCAGATACTCACGAGTTGGCCCCGCCGTTATCAACAGCTTCATCGCGCGGTCCCTCCGGGCTTTGTTTGAACAGCCTCTGACCGGCCAGCTTCTGTCGCCGTAGCTCCCATCCCCCGCCCTGTCTGAGGAAATCGCTGGAAACTGTCGTGATAACTCCCCATCGCCGTCCCCAACCGACGCAGATTGTCGCGAGCCACCACCCCTCGAGCGGCGTCCCGCGACCACTGTAACCACGGAATGAGCAACGCCAGTCCTACCAAAGATAATCCACTCAGCACCAGCATCTCCGCGGGAGGCATGGAAGCCAGCCAACGGACCAAGCGCGACAATCGCCCTCTTACCCCCACCATTCGATCTCCCGCTTTGTCCAGTCTCGTGGCCCAATCCTGGCTCAAGCCCTGTCCTAGGCTCCGCGACCAGTCATCATTCGACACTCCCATCTAGCCGAAACTCATCGGGCAAACTGTCGGCCCTCACACCGCGCCAACTCAACTCTCGAAATCCCCGACCCGCGATGTCATCTCGGAACACCCAATCGATCTCGGTGGACACGATTCCCTCACGGCTACTTTCGGCTGTCTAGCCTAGCCACACCCCTCCCAGCCCGCGATCGATCCTTATGCCTGAGGTCCAGTCCACCGCAATCTGCATAGCAGCCCCGGCTCGAGTCATCAAAAGCACCCCGAAGACAAGCATAACCCGTGTCCTCAATCACTAGGCCACTGATCTTAACTTTGTCCCCCAACCGCTGCCGCTCAAATTCGATCGACAGCAACTCCAACTGCCGGATCGCGATGCTACCGCGATCCCCGGGGAGTTGCAATCGGCTACTTTCTCGAAAAACCCATCTTTTCCTGAAGCGCCGATCGTCCATGTCGGCCACCCCTGTCGGTACCTGCTCGACCGCTGAACTCCCTCTTAATGCTCACTTGAATCTTTGGTCTCTCGACTCGAATACCTCTGTGGTATTCTGGGAGAACTGGCGACTGCCCAGCTCCGTCAGCCATTGATCCCTGAAAGGCGTTGGCAAGACAGTTTTCGACTTGTCAAACACTCTTCGCCCAATCATTTTACCAAATCTCTTTTTAGACGCATTCTAGGACCTCCCCGTCTCCGTCTCCTGAACTTCACTCGCTGATTGCGTATGAGAATCCCACAATTCGTCTGCCTGTCCACGCAAAGGTTCCTTCACCTTGCGCGCGTGTGGATCTTGATGTCGATGTTCGCGGTGCCTTCCTGGGCGCAACCTTCCGCATCAAGACCAGTAAATTCGCCTCAAGACGGAGCCCGCCCCGGGCCAGTACAAAAGCCCGACTCAACCGACCGTTTGTTTCGCCTCACTGATCGCCGCCAGCCCATCGACCCCGGTCCTCTCGCAGCCCGAGGAATACGTCGCCATGCGAGCCAGCGGTTGATCCTTTTCACCGATGTCATCGACCCACAAGTCGCCCAACTACCTCAGCTTGTTGACGCTGCTTACGGCAACTTAGTCACTCAACTCGGAGAACTCCCCCCGTCTCGGGAGAAAGACGAATTTCAGGTCACTGGTTACCTCATGCGCAGCCAGCCCCTGTTCCGAGAAGCAGGCCTGCTCCCCGAAGACCTCGCCCAGTTCGATCATGGCCGCAACCGCGGCTACGAGTTCTGGCTCAATGAGCAGCCCACCCCATATTATCGAGCCCACCTGCTGCTGCATGAATTCACCCACTGCTACACCACCGTCGTCCGGCACGGACTCCTTCAGACAGGTTGGTATATGGAGGGGATTGCCGAACTGTTCGCTACTCACAACCTCGATAACGACGGTCACTTTCAGTTCGCCTGCCTCCCCCAACAGCGCACGCAGTTTCCCGGCCTCGGACGCATCCGCCTGATTGAGGAGGCCCGCCAAGATGGCAATCTCCTCTCTCTCACCGAAGTGCAGCAGCAACCTTACGAGCGATTCCTGAAACCCGAGGCTTATGCCTGGTCCTGGGCGCTCTGCCAGTTTCTGATGGGCCATCCCCGGTATCGTGCCCCCTTCCTTGAGGCGTCGCAGTCGGTCACAACCGCGGCCACCGATGCCAAACTCCGGCAACTGCTCTCACAGCCCACATTGGCACGCGAGTGGGAATGGTTTACCCGGGATCTCTGCCACGGCTATGACCAGATGCTGGCGACGATCACCCCTCCCGGTCAACTCTCCAACACCGTCTCAGCCTCCCCCACCAAGGTGAAGTCGACTCAAGATGCCAAAACCCCAGCGGGCAGCGTGATCATTCGGGCTAAGGGCGGCTGGCAATTGACGCCCCTCGACCTCACCGCTCAACACCCCCTCACCCTCGAGGCCTTCGGTCGCTTTCAGTTACAAACAGAACCACAACCATGGGTATGCACCGCTGCGGGTGTCAGCATCAAGTATCACATCGGGCTTCCGCTCGGCCGGCTGGTGGGCCGCATCTGGCCGGATGATCCTCAAGTCCCCACACCTCCCGATTTGGATCTCGGAAGTCGAGCCACCGTGGTCCCACCAGTTTCCGGCAGACTATACCTGAGGCTCAACGACGCATGGAATGAGCTGGCAGATAATCGGGGAGAAGTGCGGGTCTGCCCTACGGAGTGACCACACCCAGTCATCACGGCCTTGCTTCACCCGTAAAAGGTCTGGCCCGGCAGAAGAATCTTTCGCCGCATCACGAGCCAG
>CAIUHT010000973.1 GCA_903898975.1 uncultured Planctomycetaceae bacterium | reverse complement strand
CCTGCCATCTCCTTGCTCATCTCGTTCGGAGCTTTCCAGAGAGTTTACTCTCGCCACTGAGCGCCGACTCTTTGGGGGTAACTTCACCCCACAGGGGAATGTGACATTTCTAAAAGGGCTAAACCTGGGGCATTTCGATTGGGGACTGACTGCTATCAGTGCTGTGCTGGACGGTTCCCCAATCCAGCCGCTACGCTGAGAGGAGACCTGTTTGACGCTGGTTGCTGCTGAGTGGTCCGACCGGGCTTTAACCCGCCCGGCGCATTCTTTCGGTGCCCCATTTCCCCGGTGCTTGATGCCTTCCGCCACCACCGTTGTCAGCGACCCCGCGTTCGCCGCCCCGCTTGATCGCCGGACGTGCCTGTGGCAGATGGGACAGGGCTTTGGCGGGATCGCGCTGACCAGCATGCTGCACTCCGCCGGGCTGCTGGAGTCGTGCGGACTGGCCCAGCCCACCGCGGCTACCCCCTTGGGAGGTGTGGGGGGGCGGGGGGATGTGCCCCATCGGCCCCCGCGGGCCACTCGGGTGGTGCAACTCTTCATGGCGGGAGCGGCCAGCCATATCGACCTGTTCGATCACAAGCCCGAACTCGAAAAGAAGCACGGCGAACCCTCGGACTTCGGCGAACCGGTCGAGGCGTTCCAGAACGGGCTCGGGCCGTGGATGAAGCCGGTCTGGAAATTCTCTCCGCACGGGGAATCGGGCAAGCCACTCTCCGAGGTGGTCGCCGATCTAGGCCCCTGCGTCGACGACATGGCGTTCGTGCACAACGTGATCGGCAAGACCGGCGTTCACAGCCAGGCCACTTACCTGCAGGCGACCGGGTTCCAGCTCCCCGGCTTTCCGGGCATGGGGGCGTGGGTCAGCTATGGCCTGGGAAGTCTGAATGAAAACCTCCCGACCTTCGTGGTGCTGCCCGATCATCGGGGCTTCGCCTCGAATGGTCCGAAGAACTGGGACACCGCGTTCCTCCCCGCGCAGCACCAGGGAACGATCATTTACCCGGGTCGCCCCAACCCGATCGCCGATCTCAATCCCGGCCCGCTCGGTCGGTTTGTGACCCCTGCCAGCGAACAGGCCGCCCATCAGCTCCTTCGGCAACTCAACCGGCAGCATGCCCAGCCCCGCCCGGGAGATTCCCGCCTCGAGGCCCGCATCCGCAGCTACGAACTCGCCGCCCGCATGCAGTTGGCCGCGCCGGAGGCGCTCGAAATCTCGGGCGAGCCCCGGCACATCCTCAAGCTGTACGGGCTCGATCACGAGACCACCGCGTGGCCGGCGGAGATCAACCCTGCCGAGGAGATCGATTACTTTGGCCGAAAGTGCCTGGTCGCGCGGCGCCTGCTCGAGCGTGGGGTCCGCTTCGTCCAGATCTGGAGCGGGAATGACAATGGCTTCCCTCGCCGGAACTGGGATTCGCATGAAGACATCGAGCGTGACCACGGACCGCTGGCGCGGGGGATGGCTCGCGGGGCCGCCGCGCTGATTCTCGATCTGAAGCAGCGTGGCTTGCTGGACGACACGCTCATCCTGTGGACCACCGAGTTTGGCCGCATGCCGTCGACGCAGGGGGGCCGGGGTCGCGATCACAATCCGTACTGCTTCACCAACTGGCTGGCAGGTGGGGGGATTCGTGGCGGGGTGACCGTGGGTGAGAGCGACCGTTGGGGCTACAAGCCGCTCGACCGGGACCATCCCACGCAGGTGTACGACATCCACGCGACGATGCTGCACCTGTTGGGGATCGATCACACCCGGTTGACCGTGCGAAACAACGGCATCGACCGCCGCCTGACCGATGTGCACGGTCACGTCATCGACGGGCTGCTGGCCTGAGGGGAGCTCCCACGGCCGACCTGTTGGGTCTGGCCGATTCCTTGCGCCCGGATCGTGAAAACCAGGCGATCCGCTTGTCGACCCAGTCAACCCACGGACGCGGTCGGTCAGAGGGTCGAGCGCGGATGACTGCACGGCGTTCCGGGTCTCGATACCGCCACCGCGAAGTCAAGCGACCGGACAGGAGGGTCGCCGCTCAGGAGAGCCGCCGCGTCTCGGACCGGCAGCACACAGGCACTGAGATGCGCACGAAACGAGGCGACGTGAAGGCCGCGCGCCAGATGCGGCTTGTTGAAATCGGCTGACAGGCGCGGGCTGGCTTAGAGCGTGGGGAACTTGATATCGGTCAGCGTGTCGTAGCGGGGATCGCGGAAGGTTTCGACGAACCGCATGCCGAAGCCCTGGTTGAGTTCGAACTGGGCTCGGGCCGCCCAGGGGGTCCGGGCGTGAGTTTTCTTGACGAATTCAAACATTGAGCGGGCCCGTTCAAGCTGTCCCTTCAGTTCGTCGAGGTCGACCCCCGTGAGCTTGACCTGACGTTCGGTGGGCTCGAGCATCTCCTGCACCCGGGCCACGTTCCAGGCGTTGTTCATGGGATTCTTGGGCTTGGGCAGGGTGGTCAGTTGCTGGTCCATGGCCAGCAAAAACTGAAACAGCCGCACCCGATACGCCAGCAACTGGGCAAAGGCCAGGTCGTAGTTGGCCCGCCAGCGGGTTGATTCTTCGGCATCGCGGAGCGGGCGGACCTTTTCCAGGATTGCCACCGCCTGGCTGATGATGCCCATCGCCCGCCGGGCCCGGTCAAAGTTGGCTTGCCCGGAGCTTTTGAATGCCTCGGGAGCGGTCGGATACCAGATCTCCTGCACACCCAGTTCTTTATCGACCCTGGGGTCGAGCAGCCGCACGATCTCGGAAACCGCGAGCCGGAACTTGCTGCGGTTCCGCTCTTCCAGGTATCGCCGCCGGGCCTGCAGGTCGGGGTTGTATTCCTTCATGTCGAGGAAGGCGAACTTGCGGGCATCAACGGCCGGTTGCCCAGCGAGGTTTTCTTCTTCGTGGGGCAGGAGGAAGTAGATTCCGCCCGACTCGCGCGCCAGCCGGGCGAGTTCGTAGGGGGCAAACCCGCTGGGGTGGGCGTCCCAGCGATCGTGCAGCCCGTCGTACTGCAAAGCCTCGGGGAATGGGGTCTCAGGGCCCCGGTGAATCTCGAGCCAGTGGTCGAGACCGTATTTTGGATCCTTCCAGCGCATCCGCCCGATCTTGTACCCGAACAGCGCCTCCCGGCCCATGATGTAGACCGGACACTTGGCCCCCTTGACCCGCTTCAGCGTTTCTTCGAGCGCGTCCCCCTCAATGTCATCGCCCGATTCGTCGGTGACCACAATCACCGCCAGTTTCCGACCACCGGCCGAAACATAGCGGCGATGCGAATCGACCACGCTCGCGACCGCCGTCAGCACGTTCTCGCGGCCGGTCGGATCGTTGGGGATCTTGTCGATCGCCGCCTTGATCTCCTTGAGATCGGCGGTCGGCTTGGGGGTGATAGCCTGCACCCCGCTGCCAAAGCTGTTGATCGAAGTCAGCAGGATCTCCTGCCCTTTCTTCAACTGCTCGTCCCGCTCCATCGCGATCCCGAGTTCGTCGTAGACCTTGTAGATCTGCTCGCGGATTTCTTTCTGGTCGTCTTTCATCGACTCCGATTCGTCGAACAGCCACGCGACCACCACCCGGTCTTCCCGCATCATGCGGATGATTTCCTGCGAGATCCGGCTCAGTGCCGCGCCGTATCCCTCGGCGACCGCCTGCGGTTCGCCCCGGACCACCCCCTCGCCGAGGTCGGTTCCCAGCTCATCGAGCCCGGGGAGCGAGATGTCGCCCAGGTTCACCGCCACCTGCGGGTCGGAAAAACTCTCGGACTTTTCAATCTTGGTCTGCGAGACCGCCGGGGCACCTGACCCGGCGGCGACCGCCCCCACCGTCGCCCCCCCGGCGACGATGTTCATGGTCTCGCTGGTTTCGGTGTTCTCGGAGAGTTCACGGGTGAACTCTTCCGGGGGGCGCTCTTCCGAGAACAGCGACTCGACCGCCACCTTCATGTCGTCGAGCTGCACATCGAAGTGCCACATCATCAATCCGACAATCACCACCAGGTGCAGCGCCGCCGAGATCGCCGCTCCCGCCCATTCCGAGGGTCGCCAACGCTGCAGCAGGGCTTTCAGCATGGGGTCTGCTCCAAGGTGTGAGTTGCGAAATCAAACACGGCTTGCCTGTCGATGCGTCGCGAATCCCGCCTGTGGCTACAGTTTCGGCGCCGGCTTGCCCGGAGTGGGGGCGGGCTTCTTCTTGGCTTCTTCCCTGCGGCGTTCTTCCGCCAGCTGAATCTGCCGCTGCGCCTCGGCCTGGCTGGTGTTCGCCGGGAACGTCGTCGGATTCTTGATCTCCTGCCACTCCCAGCCCATGGGGGTCGAAAGCTCCAGCTCGGCGATGAACGCCCACGGAGTTTCCGGATGCTCGTCCATCACCCGCTTGAGGTACATGGAGGCCCGCTTCTCTTCCTTCTTGATCGCCGCCCCCGAGTTGATGGTCTTGGAGGGGACAATCTTCCACTCGTTGCTCTCTTTGTTGGTGAAGGTCTTGGGTGTCCCCTTCATCTCGGCGAGCATCAGGTTGTAGCCTTCCGACCGCACCCGCATCGCCAGGGCCCGCCCCATCGCCAGGTCATACGCGGCCCGCCACCGGGGCTCGCTCACCTTGTCGCGGTCCTTCTCGCCAATGGCGAGCGCCTCGGCGACCCGGTTGATCTTGTAGATCAGCTCGGCGGCGGGCTTCTGCGCCTCGTTGATCGCCTCCCGCAACACGTTGTCGTTGTACGCTGGGAAATCGAGCCGGGGGAGCGGGATGTTGTCAATTTTCGTCGCCTTCGCCGCCGTCACCAGCGAGGCCTTCGCCTTGTTGACCTTCAGCCCCTTCATGTAATCGACAATCGGCCGGTAGTCGGGGGTATAGCTCCGCATGACCGCCGGGTTGAACTTCACCGCCACATCTTCCTTGGCCACGAAGTACAGCCCCCCCGTCTCTTTGCAGAGCCGGGTCAGCCCGTACGGTCCATACCCCGACGACAGCTTGTCGAGATTCACCGGGCGCGTTCCCCACAGCCCGATGTTCAGCGACTCGGGCTCCACCGTCTCGGGCCCCGCGTCGTAAGAGAGGTTGTCGTACACCTCGCCCGTGTCGTCGGTGAAGTTCATGAACGCCTTCTCGCGTCCAAAGGGGGCGACGTTCCCCACCACGTACACCCGGATGCCTGCCCGGCGGCAGAGGACAAGGGTTTCTTCGAGGTAGCGCTCGGCGTCATCCCCCTTTTCGTCGGTGATGATGAACAGCCGCACGTTCCGCCCGCGGCCACGCTCCCGCTGGAACTTCTTGGCCAGCTCGGCGACCGCGTAGAACACGTTCTCGAGCCCCGACGGATCGTTCGGAATCGCCCGCACTTTCTCGACCAGCGGGGCGATCTCAGAGACCGGCTTGTCGTTGAGCAACGCAAATCCCTTGCCGTAGGTCGCCACCACCGTCTGCAGCGAATCGGCCCCTCCCTCGCCCAGGGAGGCGAGTTGCTTGTAGACGTTTTCGAACCGGTCGGCGATCTGCGCCCGCCGCTCCTTCAGCGACAGGGACTGATCGAACAGCCAGATCACCGTCGTCTTCTTTTCGTGCAGCGATTGCTGGATTTCCCAGGTCAGACGGTCAATGGCCCCCTCGACTCCACCCCCGCCTTGGGCGGTGTTCTCAACCGTCCCGCCGGTGGTCTCCACAGTTCCGGAGAAGTCTCCTTCGGGGGGCAGCTCGGGCCCGTCGTTCGAGAGGCTCACGTCGGGGTCGACGTCGTTCGCCTGCCGCTCGAGACTCGCCTCGGCCTGATCCTGCACCGACGAGGCGGCCGCGGCCATCACGCTCCCCGGGTTCAACAGCTGGTTCACCTCGGCGGAGGTTCCCACCTGGTCGGTCAGGGCACTGTCGAACTCGATCTCGCGGGTGATCTCTT
>CAIUHT010000972.1 GCA_903898975.1 uncultured Planctomycetaceae bacterium | reverse complement strand
GGTCGCCCAGAAGTCGGGGCAGATTCCGTTTATCGAGCCCCTCGTCTTCTGCTCGGCTCCCGGTCTCCAGTGCGAATTCCCCCCCTCCGCCGCGCTGCGGATCTGTCTTCGCGATCGCCCCGCCGACCCCCCCCGTCCCGCCCGGCCGGGCATTCTTGCCGCGCTCCTCCGGCGTGAGTGTCCCGGCCTCGACGGCAGCCCCAAAGGGAACCACGACCGCCCCATGGGGCGCCTGGTGGTGCAGGCGCTCGAGCAGGCTGGCATCCGCCCCTCCCAGCGGTTTCGCAAGGTCAGCGACTACGTGCTGCAGCACCTGCTCGCCGAGGGTCCGGGCTACCAGGACTGGTACGCCACCCACGCCAGCGTCAACGAATCGATCCGCCGCGTCCGCCTCTACCTCGTGCGGACCGGGGCCACCCCCGACGAACGCGCGACCAACCAGCGGGCCGCCCTCCGCGAGTTCCAGCTCCTCGAAACGCTCCAGCACCCCGGGGTGCTTCGGGCCTACGGGCTGACCGAGCACGAACTCGGCCCGGCCCTGCTGTTCGAGCACGACCCGCTCGCCATCCGCCTCGATCACTTCCTGGCCCAGCAGGGGGACCGCATCTCGATCACCCTCCAGATCGAACTGATCCGCCAGATCGCCGAGGTGGTCCGCTACGCCCACGACAAGCGAGTCATCCACCGGGCCCTGTCGCCGCAGAGCATCCTGGTGGTCAACGCCAATTCGCCTCATCCCCGCGTCAAGGTCTGCAACTGGCAGGCGGGCTACCGGCGAGAGACCAGCCCGCTGGGAACCTCCCGCGGAATCTCGGCGACCTGCCATGTCGATCGGGTGGTCGAAGACGCCGCCACCGGCTACATGGCTCCCGAGGCCTTCAACGACCACACCCCGGGCGAATATGTCGATGTCTTCTCCCTGGGGGCGATTGCGTGGCACATTCTCGCGCACAACCCCCCGGCGGCGAACCGCCTCGAACTCCACGAAAAGCTTCGCCAGCAGAATGGGCTGCAGATCAGTGCCGTGCTGAACGGCGCCGGCGTGGCGATGCAGGACCTGGTCCTGCTCAGCACCCGGCCGCTGGTGTGCGACCGGACCGAGTCGGTCGCGCTGTTCCTCGCGCAGCTTGACGATGTCGAAGCCGAGCTCACCGAACCCGAACTCGACGTGGTCGAGGTCCCGGAACTGGCCAAGCAGGGAGATCAGCTGCCCGGCGGGTTCGAGGTGGTCCGCCGCCTGGGACAGGGGGCGTGCGCCGTGGTGCTGCTGGTCCGCCGGCAAGAGCGCGAACTGGTGCTCAAGATTGCCAACGACCCGCAGCACAATCACCGCATCCGCGACGAAGCCGACATTCTCGAGAAAGTCCGGCACTCGTACGTGGTCGAACTGGTCGATCGCCACGAGATTGGCGACCGCTTCGCCTTCTCGATGAACCCGGTCTTCGCCGAACGGGGCCGCCATCACATCGAGACGCTCCGCCAGCGGCTGGCGAAAGATGGTCCGCTGCACATCGAGCTGCTCGAACGCTTCGGCGAGGATCTGCTGGGGGTGGTTGCGTACCTCGAGGAACAGGGGCTCTCCCACCGCGACATCAAGCCCGACAACATCGCCGTCGGGATGGTGGGCCGGGGCGACCTCCTGCACCTGGTGCTCTTCGACTTCTCGCTGGGCCGCACCCCGCCCGAGAATATCCGGGCGGGCACGATCGGGTACCTCGATCCCTTCCTGCCGCTGCGTGATCCTCCCCGCTGGGACCTGTACGCCGAACGGTACGCCGCCGCCATCACGCTGTTTGAACTGGCGACCGCCACGACCCCGACCTGGGGCGACCGCACCTCGGACCCGTCGTATC
>CAIUHT010000971.1 GCA_903898975.1 uncultured Planctomycetaceae bacterium | reverse complement strand
TGCCGGTCCAGCTCGGCCCGCAAGCCCCCCCGCGCCGCGTCACCCATCAGCCAAGCTCCCGCTCAAAAACTCTCCACCCTCCACTCAATTCGCGTCCATCAAATACTTCCGCGGAATCTCGGCCCCCGCGACGTAGCGCAACTGCCGAATGTTGCACATCTGGTAGACGTTGATGCGGAAGTCGGGACAGGTGCTCACCAGGCAGTAGGCGTCGGTGATGGAATAGCCGTGCTCGGCGACCAGCCATTCGATCAGGTAGATCGTCGCGGATTCGACGGCGGCTTCGAGTGGTTTGGCGGCGGAGACGGCGATGATCGAGCCCGGCTTCTCAATTCGCAGAAAGGGAATCGACCGCTTCTTGAGCAGTTCCAGCCGCAGCCTGACGGTCGACTTCGTCTCGGCCGCCGTCCCCGTGAACTCGGTGTCCCCCTGGCTGGCGTGCACATCCCCCAGGTAGAACAGTCCGCCTGGGTGCTGCACGGGCAGCCACAGTCGATTCCCCACGGCGGCATCCCGAATGTCGAGATTCCCACCCCACTCGCCCTGCCCATCGAGGCTGGTCACCACCTCCCGGTCGGGAGCCACCCCGAACGTTCCCACGAACGGCGTGATCGGCCACGACACCCGCTCACTGAAATGCAGCGTCCCGTCCCGCAGCGTCTGGCTGGGCCCCGGCGTGTGCTTGAAAATCTTCGTGGTGTACTCGCGCGACAGCTCGGGATAGCGGGCGGAATCTCCGAGGGGGCCCCGCCGGGGTCCCACGGCAATCCACGAGTAATCGTCGACCAGGATCTCTTCCAGCACCACCACCAGCACGTCGCCCCGCTCGGCGCCAGCGACATGAATCGGCCCGGCGATCGGGTTCGCCAACGGGGGAATCCGGTCGAACCCGGGGCGATTCGCCGGGATCGCCTTGTCGGCCTCCGTCCGGAAGAATCCCGTGCTGGCGTCGAAGGTCTCGATTTCAAACGTCTCGCCCGGCTGGACCTGCAACAACGGCGTGTCGCGGGCATCAAAGGCGTACTTGCGGGCGAGATCGCGGGGAATGCGCTGCATGGGAGACAAAGCGAACAGAGATCGGAACCAACACCCCTGGCCCGACAGAGAGTCGAGACCAGCGAGAGACAACTCAGCCACTCAACGACGACCGGAACGAACAGCGAAACGATCCCAGAGGCGACCAGCGTCAACAAACCGGTCGGCCCGCCAGGTCGGCGGGGCCTGACGCCCCCCCGGGGACCCGCTCGGTTGCGCCGCGGCCCGATCTTCGACGCTCACCGGGGAAATTGAAAGTGTGCCTCACGGGCCATCACCGCCGGGGCCATCACCGCCGGGGCCATCACCGCTGGGGCCATCACCGCTGGGGCCATCACCGCCGGGGGCTACCACGCCCGGGCTCCCCGTTCGACGGGATAGGCTGGAAACAGCGAACCGCTCTTGCCAGACTGGTGTCCTGTTGCGGGAGGCCGACGGTCGGTGGCCCTTCCGCGTGGGCCGGACACGTCTGCCGGGCCAGTTGCCGACCGCGCCCCTCCTCCCGCCGGGCCATGTCCAAGTTTCCGATCACCCGCGAGCAGCTCCCCCCGGGGGGCAACCTGTGCGAGTACTGCACCGCGCTGTGCTGTCATTACTACGCGCTCCCCATGGATGAACCCAAGACCTGGCGCGATTTCGACAACATCCGCTGGTTCATGATTCATGGCACCGTCACCGCCTATGTGCACGACGGCGTGTGGTACCTGTGCACCTACCAGGTCTGCCGGCACCTGCAGCCCGACTATCGCTGCGGAATCTACGAGACCCGGCCCGAAATCTGCCGCGAGTACAGCACCACCAACTGCGACTACGACGACCACGGGACCCACGACATGCTGTTCGAAACTCCCGAGCAGATCTGGGAGTACGCCCACGCGATTCTCCCCCCCCGCCGTGGCTCGAATGGCAAATCGACCCAGACGGTTGACCTCCCGATTTTGAATTGACCCATTCCGTGAATCGCCCGCTCATCATTCCGAGGACCCTCAAGGGGTTCCGTGACCACCTGCCCGCCCCCGCCATGGCCCGCGAGGCCTTGCTCGAGACCGCCCGGAGGGTCTATCGCAGCTATGGCTTCTCGCCCATCGACACCCCCGCCCTCGAGTACACCGAGGTGCTGCTGGGCAAGGGGGGCGACGAAAGCGACAAGCAGCTGTTCCGCTTCACCGACCAGGGGGGCCGCGACGTCGCCTTGCGGTTTGACCTGACCGTCCCGTTCGCCCGCTTCGCAGCCCAGCACATCAACGACCTGGCCGTCCCTTTCAAGCGGTACCACCTCGCCCCGGTCTGGCGGGGTGAGAACACCCATCGGGGCCGGTACCGCGAATTCATCCAGTGCGATTTCGACACCATCGGCACCGACTCGAACGCCGCCGACATCGAAACCCTGCTGGTCATTCACGATCTCGTCTCGGCGATCGGCTTCGAACGCTTCCGCATCCAGGTCAACAACCGCCTGGTGCTGAATGGTCTGCTCGAGATACTTGGGCTGATCGACCGCTCGTCCGCCGTGCTGCGGGCGCTCGACAAACTGCACAAGATTGGCGCGGAAGGCGTCGCCGCCGAACTGGCCGAGCGTGCCGGGGCTTCGCCCGAGCAGTCCGACCGCGTGCTCGAGTTCGCCCGCCTCACCGGCAGTCCCGAGAGTGTCCTGACCACGCTCGAGGGCTGGCTGAAGGGGAACGCCACCGGGGAACTGGGCATCGCCCGGCTCCGCGAGCTGTTCACCGTCGCCCAGCACGCCGGGATTCCCGCCGAGCGCCTGGCTCTCGACGTCTCGATCGCCCGCGGTCTCGACTACTACACCGGCACCATCTACGAAACGTTCCTGCTCGACGACCCGAAGATCGGCAGCATCTGTTCGGGGGGGCGGTACGACAACCTCGCCGAGCTGTTCACGTCGCAGAAACTTCCGGGCGTGGGGGCCAGCCTGGGGCTCGACCGGCTGCTCGCGGCGATGGAAAGCTTCGGCATGATCTCGGCCTCGGCGACCCCGGCCCCGGTCCTGGTGGTGCACTTCGACTCTCAGCACATGCCCGAATACATCCGCATTGGCCGCACCCTGCGGGCCGCCGGGATCGCCACCGAGGTCTTCCCCGACGCCAAGGGAGTGGGGAAGCAGCTCAAGTACGCCGACCGCAAGGGCTTCGCCCTCGCCCTGATCGCCGGTGAGACCGAGTTCGCGCAAGGGGTCTGGCAGCTGAAAGATCTCCGGGCCGGCACCCAGACCACGCTCCCGGAAGCCGACCTGGCGCAGGCGATCCACGCCGCCCTGCAACAGGCCCCAGCCAAACCCGCCGGCTGATCGTCCCTCCTGGCGTCCCCGCAGACCTGCCGGTCTGGCGGGCTTTCCAATCCAGCGCGACCACCCCACCCGCCAAGGTACGGTGGTCGCGCGACTTTCCCTCCCGCGAGCGGTCACTTATGTCGCGCCCCCTTCACCGGCCTGGCTGGCTGCACACGGTCGTCGATGTCGCGGCACGTGCGCTGCTTGGCGTTCTGGGTGCCACGGTCTGCGTCTTGCCGGTCGAAGCCGCTGACCGGGCCGAATACCTGATTGGCTACAACGAGCATCGCACGAACCTGCCCGGTGGCCGGCATGCGAATGTCAGCACCAATCGCGCCATGACCGTTCGGGGCGATGGGTCTGAACGCCGGGCGGTCGCGGCACACCTGGTGAATGAGCCCCACACGTGGACGCAGTTTGTGGGCTGGTCGCCCGACGGCCGCTCGGCGATTGTCGGCCGCGCCTGGGCCGACCCCGAGAACGCCGCCTGGGAAGAAGCCCACCAGACCTTCCGCTTCGGCCCCGGCCGCTGGCTGTACGACAGCCACATCGTCGACCTGGCCACGGGTGCCGCCGAGAATGTCACCGCGGTCGAGCGGGTGAGTGAATACAACACGGGGCTGTTCTTCTGGCCCAAAGACCCCCAGGCGCTGGGCTTTACCGCCCTGATCAATGGGGTGAGCAAGCCGTACCGCATGCGGCGGGATGGCACGGGGAAAACCGACCTGACCGCCGGGTCGAACGGCTTCGCCTACGGTTTTTCGTCTTCGCCCGACGGTCGGCGGATTGCCTACCACGAGAACTACCAGGTCTATCTCGCCAACGCCGACGGGTCCGACCGACAGCATGTGCAGACCGGCCACCCCTTTGTCTTCGCCCCGACCTGGTCCCCCGACGGGCAGTGGCTCCTGTTCGTTTCAGGAGAGCACTACAACTGCCACCCGCATGTGGTCCGCGCCGATGGGACCGGCCTAAGGCAACTGGCCTCCCGGCAGGGCTACCGCGGCGTGACCCTGTTCCTGGATGTGCCCGATTACCACCAGGGGAGCAGCGACATCCCGTGCTGGTCCGCCGACGGACAACATGTCTTCTACACCGCCCAGCACGCCGAGCAGATCGAACTCTTCCGCGTCTCGCTGGCGGGAGAGCGCGAACAGTTGACCAACACCCCCCCGGGAACCGAGCATTACCACCCTCGCCCGTCTCCCGATGGAGAGTGGCTGCTCTTCGGGTCGAAGCGGGAGGGGGTCCGCAACCTTTACCTGTTGAGGCTGGCGGACCGTCGCGAATTCCCCCTCACTCAACTACCGCTCGGCTTCGCCGCGATGCACGCCCACTGGCAACCCCGGTCAACCCACCCGTAGTCGCCCCGGCACACCGCGACTTCGCCTCCACCAGTCAGTTCGCCACCAGTCAGTTAACCACCAGTCACGATTCAAGCGCTCACAGCCCAACCTGTTTCTCCCACCACAAGGTCTCAACCATGCTGCCTCCGCAAATTCATCGCCGGGAGTTCATTGACCAGGCGGTTCTCTCGGCACTTGCCGCACTGGCTGTGGCCCAGGGGCGTCCCGCTGCGGCACAACCTCCCGCGAAGCCCGCCGGGGCGAATGATCGCCTGCGGGCCGCGGTGATTGGCTGCAACGGGCAGGGGGGAGCCCACATTGGCGAATGGCTGCGGAACCCCGAGGTCGAGCTGGTCGCCGTGTGCGACTGCGACCCCGCCGCCTACGCCAAGCACGCGGGCAAACTCGAGAAACTCGACAAGCCACCCAAGTACGTGCAGGATGTCCGCAAACTGCTCGAAGACAAGTCGATCGATGTCGTCTCCATCGCCACGCCCAACCACTGGCACGCCCTGATGGCGGTCTGGGCCATGCAGGCGGGCAAAGATGTCTACGTCGAAAAGCCGTGCAGCCACAACGTGCACGAAGGTCGCGTGATGACCCAGTGGGCCCGCAAGCTGGGCCGCATGTGCCAGATGGGGGTGCAGAGCCGCAGCATGACCGGCATGCGTCAAACCCTCGAGTTCGTGCACAGCGGCGCGCTGGGTGAAGTCCGCCACGCCCGGGCCATCTGCTATCGCCGGCGGGGCAGCATCGGCCGCGTCGCCACCCCCGCCCCCATCCCGGAAGGGCTCGACTTCGACCTGTGGTGCGGCCCCGCCCCGCTCGAGGTTCCCGTCCGCAGCCGCCTGCACTACGACTGGCACTGGGTCTTCGC
>CAIUHT010000970.1 GCA_903898975.1 uncultured Planctomycetaceae bacterium | reverse complement strand
CCCCATCACCCGTGGCCCCATCACCCGTGGCCCCATCACCCGTGGCCCCATCACCCGTGGCCCCTTTTACTCGTGGCCCGAAAACCCGTGGTCGCAGAGCCCGGGAACTGCGGGCCAGATGGCCTGGCGTGACGTTGGTTTGTGGATTCGTAAAAAGTCCATCAACGCGTTTTCAGGTGGACTTCCGGGGCAGGTCGGCGGCCCGTCGGAGGGGCAGTGGCCGCTGGTTTGCATTGACCACGCGTCGTGGCCCAACGCCGGATTCATAAGCCAAAACGCATATGGAATCATCGGAAAATCCCCTAAAAACCAGCCAGCCACTTTGTATATTCAAAGAGATTGTTGGTTAAGGTCGTGTATCTTACTTTAGAAAATGTGATTTACCCCTCCCCATTTCACTTGCATTCCCGAACCGGGAAGAGGATACTGGGGCCGCGAGGGTAAGGGATTGGCGGAGAGGCACCCAATCCTGGAGAGGACCCTTCGCCCGCCAGATGATGGAGTTGGCTGGTATCGCGAGAGCAACGGAGAGCTCCCACACAGGTCATGAGCTCGAACCAGATGGTCTCCGAACCATCGGTCATACTGGGCTCGTCGATCTGGCGTTGGTCGAAGAGTTGGACCGTCTGTTCAAGTCGTTCCTCACACTCTCCCCAATTGGTCAGCTTGACCTTGGCGAGACTGAGCGTGGCTTGAGCAACCTTCGCAGACTTTCTCTCCTCGGGTTGTTGGAGTCTCGTCGCCATGAGTGCCTCGCCTCGCGTTGCCCGGCGGACCTATCAAGTCACGTTCCTGGCGGGCTCCAGCCTGCTGTGTTCCCTCGCCTGCCTCGCCTGCCTGGGAGCGGCCGCCTCGCGGCCAGTCTCGCTGCCCCTGCTGGCGATGTCGGTCTACATGGGAATTACCGCGCTGTGGTTCAAGTCACTGTGGCGCCTGAGGCTCTCGTGGCCCGGGTGGAGTGCCGGGGTCGCGGCGTTTTGCGTGCTCGCTGTCTCACAGCGGTTCGACGCCCCCGTGCAGTCGCCAGCAACCACACCCTCTGTTTCTGCCGTCGCGAATGCCCGGAAAGCCGCCGTGCTCCCCGTGTCTGAGCTCCCCCCGGCCCAGTCGAAAACGGTCGCACGCCCCCCGCTGACTGTCCCGCCGACCCTTGACTCAAGTTCCCCCGCGGCGAGTTCGTCGGCCCCGGCGGTGATTCAGCTTGTCGAATCGACAGTCTCTTCCACCTGCGACAGTCGTGGCGAACTCCTCCGCCTCGAACTGGGGCACGGAGCCGAGCCTCCCGACGAAAACTTTCTGTGGAAAGAGTTGGCGGCTGTGCGGGCAGTGGTGCTGCTGAGCCCACCGTCGGCCGACCGCGGAACCGGCGCGGCGGATCGGCTGCGGAGCGTCGAGATTCCGGCCAACACCCCGGAAGAGCTGGTCGCGAACCTGCTGCGGGAATTGGCCAAATCGAAGTACTGGGTGGAGCGCCTGGTGCTCCCGACCATGCGGGATGAGTGGATCGCGTGGCTGCTCGAATTGCGTGAACTCCGCGAACTGACCGTGGTGGGTCCGCATGCGCTCACTGATGCCGGCCTGCAAATGCTGTGTGCGAACCCGACCAAGCAGCAGCGGATGACGGTGCTGGCCCTGCAGGCGGTCGAAGGCAACCACAACATCCTGGGGAATGAGTCGATCCGGGCGATCAGCGATCTGCGCCGGCTGGAGTTCGTGGAGGTCCACAGCTCGAAAATCACCGGATCCACTCTCGATCTCGTTGCCATGCACTGCAATCACCTCAGGCATCTCAACCTGGCCCAGTGCGCAATCGACGACACCACGGTTCCCCACCGCTGGGCCGCCACTCTCCAGCACCTCGACCTGAGTGGCTGTGTGCTGCAGGGGGATGGCCTGCTGCGTGTGGGGAACTCGCTCAAGAGCCTCGAGACCCTCAATCTCTCACGGAACCGGCTGGACGAACAGCACCTCAAAACGCTGTCGGTTCTTTCCAACCTCCGCGTCTGCACGCTGCAGAACCTCCCGCTGATCAGCGAGAGCCTGGTGCTCGAACTGCTCGAAAACTCGGTGCAATTGCGGCAACTCGATTTGCGGGGTAATGCGGGCCTCAGCGAGCCCGACATGGAACGCCTGCGGGCATTGGCCAATGCCCGGGAGATTCAACTCCTCCTGGGGCCCATCGAGGCTGAATCTACCGGGGCCGTGCTGTCGGCTAATTCACTGCCGCCTGGTTGTGGCGATGACCCGGTGCGGGGGAACGCTGGCCTGCTGCCCCAGGAACCTTGAGATTGACCAGCGATGGTGCCAGTGCGAGAGACCTCAAGCGCCTCCACCGCATAGGTCGTTGACGGGGTACGAATGCGGTCGGTGAAAGCTCGTTCGCGCTTCGTGGAACACCCGGGCCGCCCTCGCCATGGCAGTCTTCGCCAATCGAGCGGCACTCCTGGTCGAACGCGCGCAGCCTGCGGGGCATTCCAGCTCACCTCGGCGACAGGCCCGCTGGGACCCTCAGCCCCCGCTCCCCGCCCACGCCTGCCATCCGCCCGTCTTACGGGCTCACCGCGCCGGTCGCCCCCTTGAGCGCGAGCCCCCCATCCACCAGCAGGGAGGTTCCGGTGACGTAGTCGGCGTCGTCCGAGCACAAAAACACCGCCGCTTTGCCGATGTCGGTGAGTGTCCCCAGCCGGCCCCACGGCAAATCCTTCCCCCCCTGCTCAACCGCCGCGTCGCCAAACGTCCGCCGCTCTCCCGGGGTGTCGATCCAGCCCGGCTCGATGCAGTTGACGTTGATGCGGTGGGGGAGCAGTTCGGCGGCGATCGTCTCGGCCATTGCCAGCAACCCCCGCTTCGCCGCGTTGTAGGCGACACTGTGCACATACGGCACGCGGGCATGAACACTGGCAATGAACACGATCTTGCCCCCGCCCCCCCGGGCGACGAAGTGCCGGGCCACCTCCTGGGCGGCGTGAAAGCCCGACGTCAGCGTCCCCGCGAGCGTCCGCTCAAACAGCACAGGGTCGTACTCGAGGAACTCACCACGGCGGGAAAACGCCGGGTTCGACACCAGGATATCGAGCCCCGACAGCAGTTCGATTGCCTCGCGAACAACGCGTCGACACGACTCGCTGGCGAAGACGTCGCCTGGCACAAAGCCAGCCCGCCCTCCCAGTCCGCGAATCTCCTCGACGACCGCGCGGGCCAGATCGGAATCGTC
The DNA here is from genome assembly GCA_903898975.1 of uncultured Planctomycetaceae bacterium. Classification (GTDB taxonomy): domain Bacteria; phylum Planctomycetota; class Planctomycetia; order Planctomycetales; family Planctomycetaceae; genus UBA10511. The sequence goes on along the minus strand of CAIUHT010000970.1, from coordinate 1,901 downwards.
CCGATCGTTGATCACCACATCGGCCCCGGCACGGGCGAGTTCGAGGGCACACCCCCGGCCAATTCCCTGGGCGGCACCGGTCACCAAAGCTCGCTTGCCTTTCAGTCTCATGCTCGTCACCTTGAGTCGGGTCGCTGGAATGCACCGGGTTTGCCTCTTGAGCGGACTGTAAGGCAACAACCCGTCCTGGGACAGGCACACGAGAGCCGCTCGCAAGAGGCCAAGTGCGATCGGTGCCACGCAGTCCCCGCGCGAGGCTGCCTGGAGTGCCGGTGCTTCCACCCACAATGCTCCGCCTGCCTGGCGGCCGGTCTTGCGGGGCAGCCCGGTCTGACGGGGGCCGGTTGTTGAATCACGACTCGATCGCCCAATCGGGTCCGCGGAGGAGTGTTGGGCCCTCACAGCCGTGAATGTTCCGCCCCTTGACTGCCACCTGACCAGTTTCTCGCAGCCCTGAGGAATCTCTGCCGATGACCACCACCGCACGCATGGGTGCCTCCCTCAACACCACCGGGATTGGTTCTCCTGCCCGGGAACTCCCTGGCCCCGGCTCCCCGGACTGTGGAACGGGACGGGGAAAGAACGCGGTGCCAAACCGTGGGCCGAGGAAACGACCGGTTGGGTGGGTCCTGGGGCTGGCACTGAGCCTGGCGCTGTGTGAGTGGGGGCTGTGTCAGTGGGGGGTGGCGGCGGAGCCCCTGGGAACCTGGCAGTTGATCACTCCCCGGGCTCCGTGGCGTCCGCGGGATTCACAGGGGGAGGTGGTGTTTCGAGATCGATTGTGGATCCTGGGGGGCTGGTTCGATTCGTTCCAGGCCCCGCCGAGGGATGTCTGGAGTTCTCCCGACGGAGTCGAGTGGCGAATGGAGGTGGCGGAGGCGCCGTGGAAGCACAGCGACCTCCCCATGACCGTGGTGTTCCGGAATCGCCTCTGGCTGATGGGAGGCTGGTACAACGGTCGGCTCCCGGGTCACTCGGCGAGCAACGAGGTGTGGTCATCGGCCGACGGAGTGGAGTGGCGACAGGAAACCCCCCAGGCGGGGTGGTCGCCCCGCCTGGCCGGTGGCCTGGTGGAGTTCGCCGACAAACTCTGGATCTTGGGGGGGACAGAGAACTATTACTTCGGCGATGACTCGAGCCTGAAGAACGATGTCTGGTGCTCTGACAATGGTCGCGACTGGACGCGGGTCTGCGAGCAGGCTCCGTGGTCTCCCCGGGCCTATCACCAGGCGGTCGTGCTGAAGGGTCGGATGTATGTCCTGGGCGGGGGCAATTATGTGCCCAGGTACCATGCCGTGAACGATGTCTGGAGTTCGGCCGATGGGGTGAACTGGCGGCAGGAAACCGCGGCGGCCGGGTGGTCTCCCCGGCTGTGGTTTTCCGCCGTCCCCTACCGGGAGCGGCTGTGGGTGCTGGGGGGCTGGTCGAACCAGCCCTCGCAGAACTGGGGGGACTGCTGGTATTCCCGGGACGGGACCGAATGGAAGGAGTGGAAATCGGAGCGGAAGTGGAAAGAACGGCACGAGCATTCGGCCTACGTCTTCCGCGACCGGCTGTGGATCGCCGGGGGACATGCCCAGCCACTGTCAAGCGAGGTCTGGTCCCTGGAAATTCCACCGGATGAGCTTCCCTGATCACGAGTTGGGAACAGATTGGCGGGGGCCGGTCCGGGACCGATTGCATCGATTGGCAAGGCTGTCACGAACGACAAAAACGCGGAGCCAGCTTGCGTCAGCCAGCCGGGCGGGCTGTTCAAGTTCCGATTCCCGAAGGTACGATGAAGGGAGTTCGGGTGGCTGAGTGCCGCCCGGGGGAGGAAGGATTTCCCTGCAAGTCGAGCACGCTCCTCGCGATGTGGCACAAGGTGTCGCACCGTGGACGGTGCCAGGCGGATTTGATTG
>CAIUHT010000969.1 GCA_903898975.1 uncultured Planctomycetaceae bacterium | reverse complement strand
GGTTTCCACCGACAATTCCGCAAGCAACTCGGCGGGAACATACGGACGCCCCAGTTCATCCTTCCAATACCCCATGTAGAACACGAGGGAATCACTCGGCAAGGAGCGCAGCCGGGAACGCAGCTCCGACAGGGGGAGATCGATCAGCGGGACATATTCGAGTTCGAGCTTCCCCGCCGATTCGCGGAGTGCCGCGTCCGTGGCGGCGAGTGAGCCGGGATGAGGCTGCGACTGACCAGCCAGGACCACTCGCCGGGCCTGGGGAAAGAGTCGCTGTGCCATGATCAGGGTCGGAATGGTGGGCGATTCGGACGAGATGCTGCGAAAGTTCGGCGGTGTCTGCTGCTCCCCCAGTTGCTCGCCCAGGCGTTCCAGGGCCACCACCCGACCGCGTGGGCTGAGTAACTCGCGGTTTTCAAGCACGAAATCGCGCGTGAGCCGACTGGTTGTCACAATCACATCGATCGGCACGTCGCGATACTTTTCGATGAGCCAGCCCGTGGCCCGATCGAGATCGGCCGACCCACGCCTGAGTCGCGTCAGATCGAGGTTCTCGATGAACACGTCGTAGCGCACAGCCCGGGCTTCCGCGAGTCCCTGCCGCAGGCCCTCCATCATCTGCACGAAGGCCGGGCGAGTGGGCCCTTCTTCATCAATCACCAGCACCCGTTCGGCCTTGGCCCGATCCGGGGCATCATCCACCGACTTTGGGGGCGGCAGAGGATTGGAAGCGAACGTCACGCTGGCCGCGACAACGCTGCCCCAGCAGGCTGCCAGGCAGAGCAGCGCGAGCCGTCGCAGTCGGGAGCGTGTTCGAGACATGCGGAAGGCGGGCATCTGTCGATCGCCCGCGAGGGGGTGAGGGTGAAGTTGACCAGATTCGGATGACCGCGGTCGGTGGGATCCCGAGATCGCACCCCAGACCGATCGGATCATCTCTTTGCGGCGCGGGCTACGGGGCGTGGGCTGCGAGGCGTGGGTCTGTCCCTGGGGACCCACGGTCGCCCCGCGCTATCAGCAGGCAGGTAAGTCGGGCAAGGCTCAAGCGCAATCCCAGGCGCTCACCCATCGGCCCAGGTCACCTGCGGGGGGACTCCGACCCGAGTCTCTCCCTCAGCCCGAGCCCCCCTTGGGGCCGATTGTCGTGAGCGACGCAGGGGCTGGCAACCTCGTTTGGGCCCAATCCTGGCTGGCCCAGCGTGCATCCATCCAGACGCAGAAGGGGAAGCCCAGGCGGCTGAACGGCCAGGAATTTCGGATGGAACGAACTCGGGTTCACCGCAGCGGCGGGGGAGGACCCGCACCCTGATGGGTCTGGCTTGTCAGTCAAACCGGGCCAAATCTCGGCTCTTTCAAGCCCACGACATCAATTCGTGCGCAGCCCGGCGCAAGTCGGCGGCCGGCTTGGCACCAACGGCGCTCCCGCCTCAGGCGTTCTCGCTCCTGCCGAGAAATACGCGACCCGTTTCATTCTGTCCCCGCCACCCCCGGCCCCACCGCCGGCGGATTCGCTGAATTCCCCCCAGTCCTACTGCTCCGAGTGGTGGCGACAAGACTCTCTGGTTTGCGATTCCAAAGAGTGTTGCGAACTGCGGAACTGGTCGATATGCTCGTTTGTATTGCCCGAAGGGGCATACATCGGCGAGCTCTGCTGGAGCACTTGGCGAGCGAATGCCACCTCGGTGTCGCACTGACCGGGTGCAGGAACAACCGATCCTGCTCGGTCTGTGGGGCAGTCTTTGACAAACCTCGTCTCACCGGAAACGTCCGTTGGCCCGGCTGACCACCGGGCGGAAGCGCACCCCCCGACCCCTCTTTCACACGTGAATCGACCCTGTGACTCACAGGCTGATTCGTGGAGGAGGGGTCTTTTTTTATGCATGGTTGTCTCTGCTTTGGTCCCGCTTCGGTCCAGGCTGGCAGGTCCCGGTCGCCGGAAATCGGCCCGGTCATCGATCGCATGCGGGCTCGCGACGGGCACAGCCTGGCAAAGCGGGCAGCCAGGGGCGAACGCACGATCCCCCCTGTGACACGTGGGTGGGGGGCCGGCTCGCTCCGATCGATCTGACACGCCGCACTGTTCGGGAGGCCACTGGGCGGTGTCGGGCCTGTTCCGCGGTCGCTCGCGGGGCGACAAACCCTATCGATGCCCTCGCAGCGCTCGCAGCCGGCTCCCGTGTCTGACAGGTCTCGTCCCCCGATTCGCGGGGCAGCTCCCGGGGGGAATGTGACATTTCTCTTGGGGACTGACGCGGCGAAAAAGTCCTCTGGCGGTGCTTTTCCAGACGCTCTATCATCCCGCCCCCCCACCCCCCGGCAAGGATGCCCCTCGGGTTGTTGTGAAGCCATGCCCGGCGTACCTCTCGATGTACTTGTGATTGGCGGCGGAGTCGCCGGTCTCTGGACCCTCGCCTCCCTGCGTCAGGCGGGCTGCCAGGCCCTGTTGGTCGAAGGCTTTCGCCTCGGAACCGGACAGACCATTGCCTCGCAGGGTATTCTCCATAGCGGGCTCAAGTACTCCCTCGCGGGGGTCTTGACCGCCGCCGCCCGCGAGGCCCGCGAAATGCCCGCCCTCTGGCGGCAATGCCTCGAGGGTCAGGCTTATCCCAATCTTTCCCAGGTGCAGGTCTCGGCACAGGCTTTCCACCTCTGGGGAACTCAGTCGGCTGGCTCGAAGCTGGGCTTGCTGGGAGCCCAGATGGGGCTCAAGGTGACCCCCAAATCGGTCCCGACGGCGGAGATGCCCGAGCTGCTCAGGGGCTGCCCCGGTACGGTTTACCGCGTGAACGAGCAGGTGCTCGATCCCGCCTCGCTCATCCAGGGACTTGCCGAACCTCTGGCCGAATCGATTGTGCGGGTCGATCCCCAGACCGAAATGGAGTTCGAGACCCTTGGGCCGGGGCGGGTCCGGCAGGTGCACCTGCATGCGGCGCGGGCGGGGCTGACCCAGTCGTTGCAGCCAAAGGTGGTTGTGCTGCTGGCCGGGCGCGGGAACGCCGGGCTGCGCGATCGCCTGCAACTCGACCGCTCGGCGATGCAGTTGCGGCCATTGCACTACGTGCTGCTGCGGGGTGATCTGCCCGAGTTCCACGGGCACTGCGTCGATTTCCATCGCACGCGGGTCTCGATCACGTCGGCACGCGATTCCCAGGGGCGGGTGGTGTGGCAGGTGGGGGGGCAGATCTCCGAAGTCGGGGTCGCGATGAGCAGTGAAGCACTCATCCAGCACACGCGGGCTGAACTGCTGTCGGTCTTCCCGGCACTCGACCTGACGGGGACCGAATGGACCACCTGCCGGGTCGATCGTGCCGAGGGAACAACCGCGACAGGCAGTCGCCCCGACTCGTATCGCCTGTTCGAGGAAGGGAATGTCCTGACGGGTTGGCCGACCAAGCTGGTCCTGGCCCCGCAGTTGGCCGCCGAGGTGGTCCGCCGGGTCGGACGCGTGGTTCCCCTGCGGGGAGAGTCCCCGGCCCCGGCGTTTTCGCTGCCCGGCTGGCCACGTCCCGAGGTGGCCCGACCAGCCTGGGAAGAGATTCGCAACTGGGTGTCATTGCCCAGCGAGGTCGTGCGGAGACGGGCCGCCTAGTCGGCAGATTGGCCGCGAAACCTGCGTCGCAGGGGTCGCGGTTGTCTCAGGCGATGTGGGCGGTGGGGCTGTCGCCCGCACTGCCAGGGGCGTCTGCAGGGGCTCTCAGTCGGATGCACTGTGATGGGGGCCTACCCGCCACTGCGTTCACTGGGCTGCGTTCACAGGGCCGCGTTCACAGGGACGCATTCTCACGAAGATGTTGTCTCGGGGGGCTGACAGGGCGAGGCAGGGGAGTATGCAAGAGCGACCGCTGGGGAGGACGGGACTGCGGGTATCGCCGCTGGGGTTCGGCGCTTTCAAGATCGGCCGGAACACGCAGATCAAGTACGCCACTCCCTACGAACTGCCCGACGAGCGGGAAGTGGCC
>CAIUHT010000968.1 GCA_903898975.1 uncultured Planctomycetaceae bacterium | reverse complement strand
AGTCTGGGACGCGCAGACCGGCCAGGCGACCCTCACCGTCACCGGCCACCATGGCGGAATCACCAGCGTGGCATTCAGCCCGGACGGGACGCGGATGGTCAGTGGCAGCTACGACAGGACGCTGAAAGTCTGGGACGCGCAGACCGGGCGGGTGATGCTCACGCTGACCGGGCACACGAATGATGTCACTACCGTGGCATTCAGCCCGGAAGGGAGGCGGATTCTCAGTGGCAGCGACGACAGGACACTGAAAGTCTGGAACTCGCAGACTGGCAATGAGATCGACACGCTCGCCGGCCACAATGCCGCCGTGCACTGCGTGGCATACAGTCCGGACGGGACGCGGATTGTGAGTGGCAGCACCGACAGGACGCTGAAAGTCTGGGACATGCAGACTGGGGAACTATCCCTGACGCTGGCCGGGCACGATGCCGCAGTCTACGCCGTGGCATTCAGCCCGGACGGGACGCGGATTGTCAGTGGCAGCAAAGACAACACAGTCAAAGTTTGGGATGTTTCAGCGAAGCAGAAGGGAGCCAGCGGCAAGCAACAATAGTTTCGCGACCTGGTCCTTTGCACGACCGCAAAATGGCAGCCTCGCCTCAGCCGGGGGATGACGCCGCAATTCGTGTGAGGCAGTTCATCAATGCCCAAACGCGGTGCTTGAGATTCGTCCTGGGCCAACCGTCGGCACAGCCATTGATCAGATAGGAGGCGACATGCCATCACGGGCCAGCCTGCGCGGGGACTGGCACTCGTGGAAGGAAGCATTCGCGATTGCGTCCAAGCAACCTCCCAGCCAGCACAGGCTGGCAATGCAGCGGCGGCCGCGCGCGTGGAGCATCGAGTTCCTGACGGAAGTCGTTCCGGGGATCACAACTTCGCGTGCGCTGACCTGGTCATTGCATTGATTCCCGGCATTGAGACCAGAGCAAACGCTGGTTTTATGAGCATTCACGTCGCGCTGTGTCAAACTTCCAGACGCTCACCTGCGACCATGCCGCCGCACTCAAGCAGCTTGCGCTGCCAGCGATGTTTCGCAGTCGGCTGTTTCGTCACTCCCGGTCGGCTTCAATCATCAGGCCTCTGCAAGACTTGCGGCGGGACGGGCTGGCCTTGCATTTCGAAGATGAAACGCGAGGGGACGCAGAGCCTGGGTTTGCCCCATTTGATCCGCGTGTTGGCCCGCGAGACGCAGAGGAAGTCGCGGGCGCGTGTCACTCCCACGTATGCCAGCCGTCGCTCTTCGTCCACGTCGCCGCCCCCCTCTTCCACCGACCGCTTGTGCGGCAGCAGCCCCTCTTCCATCCCCACCAGGTAGACCCGCGGAAACTCCAGCCCCTTCGCGCTGTGCAGGGTCATCAGCTTCACCCCCCGCGCCTGCAACTGCTCGTCCTTGTCGGGTTCGTCCTCCCGCCCCGCCAGGGTTGTCTCCTGCAGGAAGCCCGTCAGCGTCGGCTGAGCGGCCCGCGACTCGTAGTGCCTCACCGCCTGCACCAGCTCGCCCACCATCGTCCGCCGCAGTTCGTGCTGCGTCGCCTGCTCGTACTGCTTCTCGATCTCGGCGTGGTAGTCGATCTCGTGGATCAGCCGCTCGAGCGTTCCCCCCAGGTCCCGCGGGTTCTGGGCGAACTGCACCCGGTACTTGTGCACGAGGTCGCGAAAGCCCGCGAGGGCGGTTGCCGCGGCGGGGGCGAATTCGCTCCCGGGCTGCGCCTGCTGGACCTCGTGCCAGATCCGCCGCTTCCCGGTCGCCGCCTTGCGGACCAGCTTCTCCACGGTCCCGGCCCCGATGCCCCGCGGGGGGACATTGATAATCCGCAGCAGCGGGATCTCATCTTCAGGCCGCGAACAGACTCGCAGGTAGGCCAGCAGATCGCGAATTTCCCGCCGATCGAAGAACGACTGGCTGCCCAGCAGCACGTAGGGAACCTGGGCCCGCCGCAGTTCGGTTTCAAACAGGCGGGGCTGTTCGTTCGTGCGGAAGAGGATGGCAATGTCGCCCGGGTCGACGTTTTTCTGCCTGATGAGCCAGGCGATCTCGCGGACCACATCGAGCGCCTCGGACTCGGCGTCGGGGTAGTCCTTGATCCGCACGCTGGCCGGGTTGTCTTTGTGTGCCTGCAGCTGCTTGCCGTGCCGCAGGCGATTGTTGCTGACCAGGGTATTGGCCATCTGCAGGATCTGCTGGGTCGAGCGGTAGTTGTCGACCAGTCGGATGACCTTGGCCTCGGGGAACTGCTGCGGGAACGCGAGGATGTGTTTCACATCGGCACCGCGCCAGCCGTAAATCGCCTGGTCGTCGTCGCCGACCACGCAGAGATTGCGATGGGGCCGGACGAGTGCCTCGATGAGCCGAAACTGCAGGCCGTTGGTGTCCTGGTACTCGTCGATCTGGACCTTGTCGAACCGCTCCTGCTGGCGGGTGAGCACGTCGGGGTGCTGCCGAAACAATTGATCGGTGAGGAACAGCAGGTCGTCGAAATCGACCGCCCCGGCGGCCCGCAGGCCGGTCTGGTAGCGGCGGTAACCTGCCGCCGCGAGGGCGTCGAGGTCGCTGTCGACCGCGTCGCGAGCCTGTTCGGGGCCAATTCCCGCCCCCTTCCACCGGCTGATGCTGGCCAGCAACCCCCCGGGGGAGAGGCTTTTTTCGGGGACACGCAGATCGCGGAGGGCGGTGCGGGCCATCGCTTCCTGGTCACCGCGGTCATAGATCGCAAAGTTCGCCGGGTAACCGAGGATGCCAATTTCCCCTCGCAGGATATTCATGCAAAGGGAGTGAAACGTGGAGACGAGCGGGCGTTCTCTGCGGGCGCCTCCCAGCAGTTTGGCGGCCCGCTCCTGCATCTCGCGGGAGGCCTTGTTGGTGAAGGTGACCGAGAGGATGCGACTGGGGGGGGTACCGCGGCGGATGAGTTCGGCCATGCGGTAGGTGATGACGCGGGTCTTGCCCGACCCGGCCCCGGCCAACACGAGCAGCGGCCCCGAGAGGGTCGTGACCGCCTCGCGTTGCGAGTCATTCAGTTCTGACAGGTAACTCATCGCACCGACCGTCCGTGTCTGTTTGAACTTCGCCTTGAACTTCGCCAGAAACCGTCCACTCGACGGTTGGTGTGACCACCCGCCGTCTCGCACTCACGCCTCGCGCAATCCTCACGCCCCGTCACTGCCAGCCCTGATTACGGGCGGGCCTCCTCGATCGTCGGCAGGCCAGCTGGCCAACCCGTGCGTCGCCTGTTGGCCGGGACGCACGGTTCCAGGCTTTGCATGCCGCCTCAACACGCCGCCCGCCCCCCACCGTTCCGGCCGAACGGACCTCGGCGAACGCGGGTGAGTTCGCAGATCGCCGTTTCCTGTCGCACAGTCGACTGCACGAAGCGCGACCGTGCGGTCGTGTGGTGAGTCCTGGGGGAGAACTCGCCGGAATTGCCATTGGTTCCACCGACCCCACGACGCGGCGACCAACAGAGCGGCGTTCCGAGCGAACATCGCTGTGACCGATCGCTGCTCCAACGAAATGTCGCCCGCGTTGACAGCTGGCGTCTGGGGGGCCGTTGATCACCCCGCCGCAGCTGGTTGGGCGGAGTGAGCCGGCGGTCGGAGGTCTGAAGCCCGCCCCTGCTGAGCCGACCTTTCGTCGCTGGACAGATCCCGTTGCTGAGAGAGCCTGTGTGGTTGGGGGAGTTTCCCAGATCACGGCAGACTTGCCTTGGCCTGTTCGGCCGACCTGGGTCGGCGGCGACCGATTGCCCCGGTGGCTTGTTATTCCCAGTGACGCCAGGTTTCCAGTCGCTCCATGTTTCCCAATTCGAGTGCGGGGGTCAATCGCTCGGTGGGGCT
>CAIUHT010000967.1 GCA_903898975.1 uncultured Planctomycetaceae bacterium | reverse complement strand
TGGCGGGGCGGGCCGGGGCTGGGTGAGGGGGTGAAAGGCGGAAGTGGGTGGGGGGGAAGTGGAGGCGGGGGGGGGCGTGGGCCGGTTATGGAACGACGTTTGCAAGTCTGAATGAGTGTGAGGTGTGGCCAGGGGGTTGGAGGAGATTTGCGGCGGGTCTGGAGAGTGCACCAGTTGAGGGAGGTGAGAGATGCCGGTGTTTCGCTGGGGAGATTCGTGGGACACGTTCCGCGATCTGGAGCGGCAGGTGGACCGGTTGTTGAATGGGTTGGTGTTTCCCATTCCGATGCTGCGGTTGGAGCGGCAGTATCCGCCGGTGAATTTGTATGAGTTGCCCGACGAGTATTTGCTGACGGCGGAGTTGCCCGGGACGGAGCCCGCCGAGCTGGACCTGAGTGTGGCGGGGGGAGTGATGACGTTGCGGGGGCGTCGGCAGCCACCGGCGGGGGTGACGGACGACCAATTCCGCCGGCACGAGCGGATGTGGGGGAGTTGGGAGCGTTCGATCCCGTTGCCCGAGCGGGTGCGGGAGGAGGAAGTGCGGGCCGAGTTTGCGAACGGGGTGTTGCAGGTGCATTTGCCGAAGGCGCCGGAGATTCGGCCCCGGCAGATCCAGGTGTTGCCCGGACCGGTGGAGGGAGCATAGGCATGTCGCAGGCCGATTCGACGTCGAGGCGGATTCCCGAGGGGGAGCCCGCGGTGGCGGGGCAGGTGATTCCGGTGCGAGGTGGGGCGGAGGTGAACGAGACGCCGCAGCGGCTGTTGTTCACGCCGCCGGTGGACATTTACGCGACGACGGAGGGGCTGGTGTTGCTGGCCGACCTGCCGGGGGTGTCGACGGGTTCGCTGGAGTTGCAGATCCAGGACAACAAGCTGACGTTGCTGGGGCGGTGTCAGCCGGTGGCACCGGAGGGGGGCGTGCTGCGGCACAAGGAGTACGAGGAGGGGGATTTTCTGCGGTCGTTCATTTTGTCCGAGGATGTGGACCACGAGCGGATTACGGCTCGCCTGACGCACGGGGTGCTGGAGGTAGTGATGCCCCGCGCGGCGCGGGCGGCCCCTCGGAAGATCAACGTGAAGAGCGAGTAGCGGGTGCGAGTGCGTGGGATTTGGTTTAAGTCGGCGTGCGGTTGGGCTGTGGTGCTGTAGAGGTGCCTGCACCTGAGGGAGGGTGGGGCGGGGTGAACCGGGCCTTGAGTGGGAGAGCGAGCGATGAGTGGCGATCCATTCCAGACGTGGGGGACTGATCGGCGGAGTGCCGAGAAGGTGCGGGACGTGGTGACCGAGTGGGTGGAGTCGGTCGCGGCGCAGGGGGAGAAGGCGTTGCAGTCGCTGGGGTTGGGGACGGGTCCATTGTCGCGGGGCCCGATCGCGACCGACGTGGTGGAGTTGCCGGGCGAGGTGGTGGTGAAGCTGGATTTGCCAGGGGTGGAACCAGCGGGGGTGAAGGTGCTGCTGCTGGGGAACCTGCTGACGGTGCGGGGGGAGCGGCCCGAGCCCGTGGAGCAGGCGGGGCAGGTGGTGCATCGGGCCGAGCGGGCGCGGGGGGCGTTTGAGGTGGGGATCCCGTTGCCGGTGCCGGTGAATGAAGAGCGGGTGACCGCCGAGTTTGAGCTGGGGGTGCTGACCGTGCGGATGGCCCGGCAGGCCCCGGTGGTGGGGCGGCAGATTCCGGTGCAGGTGACGACGGGCGGCAGTCGGGGGACACCCATTCACACCGGCCCGGGCGAACCGGGGGTGGGGTAACCACGGCGAGTGTGGCGAGCGACCAGCGCGGGGGCGGCACGTTTGTGTCGCGCCCCCGCGCGATGGGTTCGAGCGCGGGGTGACGTCCGATTGGAAAGGACGCGAGCGGCGGTGCTCAGCCGCTGGGCGTGAGGTTTTGTGGTATGGCGCGCGTGGGCGTGTCTTCACCCAGGGGAAGAGTGCGCTGGGGAAGCGTTCACGCGGGAAATCCAGCACCTGGGAACGCCGGCGCGGGCGGATCGAGCTTGCGAACAGCCGCGCGGACGACGGTGCCGCGTGAAGCGGCCACGCGGGTGGATTTACGTTTCGCGTTCGACGAGCAGGGCGACGGCGTTGCCTCCGCCGAGGCAGAGGGTGGCGATGCCGAGGCGTTGTT
>CAIUHT010000966.1 GCA_903898975.1 uncultured Planctomycetaceae bacterium | reverse complement strand
CTCCAGCATCACCCTCCACAATACTCCGCAGAAAGCGTCGTTCCAGTTCGTCAGGCCCACAAGACGAACGGTCAGTCGGCAAGGACTTCGCCGACCTGATAACTCAAACAGAACCCCCCCCGAACCATTCACGACCTTGATATCCTACTCGACCACCGTTTGCCACGCGAGTAGCTTTCTTGTCGATTCTGTGAAATCAGACTAACCAGTTCCAAATTCAGTTCCGCGGCAGGGGCTCGGTTTTTCGTCCGCGCTCGCGAGGCGAGCCCTCACCCGCGGTGGTGGCCTCGCGGGCTGGTTGCGGAATCAGCAGCAGGTTCGCCCCCGCATCGGAGGAGTCGCCCGCCCCACTCGGTGCCAGGTTGGTGGCCGAGCGCCGGTCGAGCGCGAAGTGCAACCGCTCCAGTTCCGACCACGGCGTCTTGCGCCATCCCCGGTTCGCCCAGGCCACCGCGTCGACATGCGGATTCGCATCCCCCGACTCGGACCAGTGCTGCCGCCACGCCGAAAAATCCCACGTCTCGGTCCGCCCCGCCCCCTCCCGCGAAATCACCGACCAGAACGTCTCCACGCCGTCATAAAAGTTGTACTGCCCCGACCAGCCAAACCGCGATCGCAGGTCCTGCACCGCCAGCGACGCCGCGAACGCCACCAGGGGTGATTCCCCCACCGCCGCAAACAGGCAGTTCGACGCCTGCACCTGCACCTGCGGCAGCTTTTTCACATCGGTCTGACATTCCAGCCGAACCAGCGACCCACCCAGCGCCACCGTGGCGTGATCGATCCGCAACTCCTGCGTGTTGGCGTCGACCCGGGCGTCGGCCAGCAGGCGCTGCTGCAGCAGGCTCCCCTGCAGGGCCACCACCGCCTGGCGAATGTCGATCCGGATCGGGTCGGGACGACGCACCAGCAGCAGATCGCCTTCCCCCCGCACCAGGCTCTCGACCAGTTCGACAGACAGCGGGGCGCGCGGGGGTGAACCCGGCATCGGCATGTCGGGCATGAGGTCGGGGTCGGTCGCCTGCCACTCAATGGCGGCCGCTAGTCGGCCGTGTGGATTCTCGAGCGTCAACGTCGAACCCTGCAACCGCAGTGCTTCCGGACGATCAAGCGAAAACAACGCCCACTGCCCCGGCCGCGACAGTTCGCCCACCTGCAGCACAAACTCGACCCCCACCACGTCCAACGCTCCCGACGTGACGGTGATGGCCCGCGCCACATCGCTGGTGGGGGCGACGAGGGGAGTCATCTCGATGACCGGAGTGTGTCGCCGCCCGGCTCGCAACGTCACCCGTCGGGAAATCTTGAACCCTGTCTCCCGACGTCGGCCATCAAACCGCAATTCAATGACCGCCCCGTCCAACCGCACCGCCGCACAGGCAGCTTCCAGCGAATCAAACCGGCGGTCGGGATTGCCATCCCGGCCCAGCAGGAAGAACCCCTCCTCCTCCGCCAGTCCCGCCTCGGCTGCGGGATCTTCCTCGGCACTCCCCAGGCTGGTCGCCCGACCGGGCGACCGCTCGCCTCCCACGGCAGTCGGGCCCGAGGCGGTGCCCGAAAGCCGGGCGTTGCCGGCCCGGTTCCCCGCCAACTCCCGCCGCTCGACATCCCCGCTGTCGGCCCCCCCCGCAGCCCGGGGTCGCACACCCGACTGCGTGAGGTCGATGGGTGTCAGAACTTCGGCGGGAGATTCGCTTTCAGTGGGCATCTCGACCGCAGGGTCGTCCTGGTCCGGTCCCCCGCTGGCTCGCTCGGTGCCCACCAGCAGGCGACCTGGAGTCGAGGCGCCTCCCGGAGTGAGATTGGTCGCAGCGGACGGGCCCCCTGGCGCACCGGCGATCTGCGCCGTCCCCAGGGCTGGCTCGGTCCCAGCCGCGTCGCCGGTCGACGGTGCGCCGGTCGCGGTCAATGCCTGGTCGGGATCGGTCGCAGCAGGTCGGGTCTCGGCGACGGCGGGGGCCAGCCGGGGGGGAGAGCCCAGCCCCCGACCTCCCGGCCGTCCCCATTCCAGCCAGCCGAGGATTCCAGCCAGCAGGGCGACGGTCGAAAGCGGGGCGGCATAGCGTCGCCACCACGCCGGACCGGGGGGCGGGGCCTGCCACACCAGCCCTTCCGACGTGTGGGGGGAAAAGCCCAGCGTGGCCGCCACGGTGTGCAATTCGGCCAGCAGTTGCTGCGGAGTGGCGGGGCGTTCCTTGGGGTCTTTCGCCATCATCCGCCGGACCAATGTCGCCAGTGCGGCGGGGACGCGGGGATTCTTCACCGTCGGGTCGGGGGCGGTGTCCCCCTGGTGCTGCAGCAGTTTCTGCAGCACGGTCCCCTCGGGGAACGGTGGTTCCGCCGTGAGCATGTGGTACAGCGTGCAGCCCAGCGAGTAGATGTCGCTCCGCACATCGGCCAGTCGCGGGTCGCGAGCCTGCTCGGGAGGGATATAGTCGAACGTTCCCAGCGTCGTCCCGGTCGCGGTCAGGTCGGCCTGGCCCTCGTCGCGGGCAGGCATGCGAGCCAGCCCCAGGTCGACCAGCTTCGCCTGCCCCTCGGGGGTCAGCATGATGTTCGACGGCTTGATGTCGCGGTGCACCACCTGCCGGGCTGCCATGTGGGCCAGGGCCCGCGTCAGTTGAGCGGCGTAATTCACCACGGCCACCGTATCGAACTGCCCCCGGGCGATGAGGCAGTCGCGCACGTTGCTCCCGGCGATGTATTCGAAGGCGATGTAGAGCAGCCCCTGGTCTTCCCCCACGTCGTAAACCCGCGCGATGTGCGGGTGATCGAGCTGAGCCGAGAGCTGGGCTTCGCGCCGGAACCGTTCGGCGATGGCGGGGTCGCGTGACAGCCCTGGGGAGAGCACCTTGAGCGCAACGGCGCGGTGCAGGCGGGTGTCCCAGGCGCGGAACACGCCCCCCATGCCCCCCATTCGGACCCGTTCGACCAGTTCGTAGTGGGCGAGCCGGGGGGGAGGGCCGGGATCAAACCCCGCCGGTTCCGCCTCCGTCTCTGGCGGAAAGAGAATGCGGACAATGCTGGAACGTGTGCCCACCCCCGCTCCCGTGGGGACGGAGGCGAACCCGGCCGGCGAGGGTCGTCCCTCGGGATTCAAGACCGTTTGCGGATCCCGCAGGGGCCGGTCGGCCACGGGCGGTAATTCGCCGGGTTGAACAGGTTCCTCAAGCATCCGTTCCGCCTGATCCTTCGGGACTCTGTGGGACGGGGGGACTTGGAGGGGGACACAAACGCGTGACTCGGACCGAAACGGCCGCTGCGGCGGCATCAATCAGTGGGACCGCAACAGCCAGCGGGACGACGGGAGTACGGTGTCGAGCGAGCGGGAAAAGCCCGGCCCGGGACGTTCGGGACCAAGGCCTTGGGCCCGACTTGGCTCATCCCTCCTCTAAAATCTCCCGCACTCCCCGCTGAATGGACCGCAGGTACGGTTCCAGACGCTTCAGCAACGCCAGGGTGAACTCGTCGCTCCTTAAGACGTCGGCCATCAGGCTGCGGACAGTCGAGTCGGGGACCTCCTCGGCGGTCGCCCCCCCCTCCGTGGGAAGAATCGCCTCTCGAGCCGACTTGACCTTGGGCAGAAACGATTGGGAGAGGTGCTCGTGCAGTTCCCGCACAAGTGCCTCGGTCTGACCAATTCGCTCCCGCAGCGAGAGTTGGTCTGGATTTGGATCCGACATGGCCACCCTCCCGACCCGTGTACTGGCTGACCTGTGAGGAAATTAGATACCATCCCTTGAGCGTGGTCAAGCGGCGCGCACAGCGTTCACGTCGCAACTCCTTGCCAGCATTCACAATTCGTCACGCATGAAGATTTTTGTGCGGGCCGATGTCCACCCCCGTTGGGGCCCCTTGCCAGCCCCTCGCTTGCCAGTCCCTCGCTTGCCAGTCCCTCGGCCAAGGTCGCCTGCCTGCCGGTTGACTCCCCACACATCGGCCGGTTCCTCCCCCGGGGAATCGACTCGCAGGTCGCTTGGACCCTTTCCTCTGTTTCAGATTGCCTGAGAACGTCGCCCGATAGCCGACGGATCGGTCAAAGCCATCCCCGGATTACACTGAGAACTGGATCTCCCAGAGAAGTGGAGCAGGGGGGAAGTGGAGCAGGGGGGAAGTGGAGCAGGGGGCGAAGTAGAGCAGTGGGCCGCCCATCGTCAGTCGGGCGACTTCGAAGAGGTGGGGTG
>CAIUHT010000965.1 GCA_903898975.1 uncultured Planctomycetaceae bacterium | reverse complement strand
GTTGGAATCTCCTCGCACCGAATCGAGGTCGATGTAGAGATCGGTTTGATTTGCCTCAAGCGGAATCGGCTCGAACGCCTGGTAGAGCTCTTTCTGGAGTTCAAACGCCATCTCTTCCCGAACCACCGGCACGGGGGCTGGGGGATCGGCTGGCTTGACGACCGGAGTCACCAGGGGAGGCCGCTGCTTTTTTGCCATGCTGCGGGTTCGTGCGAGTCAATTTCCAATGAGGACGCCCAGCCCGAACCGCGCCCTGCCAAGCGGCGGCCCGTGTCTGCCGCAACTAAATCAGCTCCGCAATCGGTCGGCCGGAGGGGAGGATGGGCATGGGGCGGCCGCGGTGGTCGGGGTAGGATCGGTCGGGATCGATGCCGAGGTGGCGGAAGACGGTGGCCCAGACGTCGTTCGGGCTGAGCGGGCGGTCTTTGGGGACCTCGCCGCGCGAGGTGGTCGAGCCGATGACCTGGCCGGTCTTCAGCCCGCCCCCCGCGACAATCAGGCTCATCGCGTTGGGCCAGTGATCGCGTCCGGGTTGCACGACACCGGTCTGCGACCCCTTCACATTCTCGACGCGGGGGGTGCGGCCGAACTCGCCCGTGACCACCAGCAGCACCCGCCGGTCGAGCCCCCGCTGGTACAGGTCTTCAATCAGCGCAGTCACCGACTGGTCGTACAGCGGGAACCGCACCTTGGCGTCGTCGAACAGGTGGCAGTTGACGGCGTGCGAGTCCCAGTTGTAGGTCCCCTGTTTCAGCCACGGCACCCCCGACTGATACGGGTTTTCCATGACGACGGTGACGAAACTGCAACCGGCCTCGACCAGTCGCCGGGCGAGCAGGGCCCGGGAACCCCAGGCGTGCTGACCATACCGCTGGCGGGTCGCCTCGGACTCTTGCGTGAGGTCGAAGGCATCGCGGGTCGCCGTGCTGGTGAGCAGGCTGGTCGCCCGCTGCTGGAACTCGTCCATCGCCTGCATGGTCGCCGTTTCTTGCGCGGCCCGACGGACGCGATCGAAACCGCGGAGCAGGGAGAGCCGATCTTCCAGCCGGTCGGAGAACTGCGGATTCACCGAGATATTCGGGACGGTGAACTTGTCGGACGAGGGATCGCCCGGGATGGCGAAGGGGGTGCAGGCCGAGCCGAGGTAGGCCGCCCCGAACGAAAAGACATCGACCCCGTCCCGTCCGCCATCGGTGAACGAGACATAGGGGGGCAGACCACCATCGCGCCCGGAGCGGGCCTTGGCGACGAAGGAGGGAGCGGCGGGGAAATCGTTGACAAAGCCGGTCGGTTCGAGCGGATCGCGGCCGGTCATGAACCGCTTGTGTCCGCCGCCATGGTCGGCGAAGGTGTGGGCGACCGAGCGGATGATCGAGAACTGGTGCGCGGTGCGGGCGTGGTGCGGCATGAGCTCGCACATCTCCATCCCGGCGACCCGCGAGGGAACGGGGTCGAACAGGCCGCGGTACTCGACCGGCGCGGCGGGCTTCATGTCGTACATG
>CAIUHT010000964.1 GCA_903898975.1 uncultured Planctomycetaceae bacterium | reverse complement strand
TTCTCCCCGTCTTTGTTGACCCCAGCGCCGCCCCCCTCGGAACCGGCACTCGAAGTCCCGCTGCCCGGCGAGTCGCTGCCCGGTGAGTCGCTGCCCGGTGAGTCGCTGCCCGGTGAGTCGCTGCCCGGTGAGTCGCTGCCCGGTGAGTCGCTGCCCGGTGAGTCGCTGCCCGGGGTCCCCGGTTCAGCAGGCTCGGCTGCCGTTGTGCTCCGGCCCGTGGCTGAGGAACCCGCAACACTCGCTTCGGTCGAGTTGGGCAGCAATGTCGACCCCGACAGACTGTTCACGCCGAAATCGAGGTCGTCCAGCAGGACCGACGACTCCTCCCCGTCTCGGCGGTCGGCATCGGTCGTCGACGCATGCTGAGCCAACCACGCGTCCAGTTCGCCGACCACCACCGACGCAAACGGTCGATCACCCGGGTCGGCCACTTCACAGCGAGCCCAGATCGCAGCCAGCGAATCGCGTCCCGCACCAGCGGGCTCCCCGCCTGGCGCAGACAGCTCCTGCAGCCAGCGCCCCACCCGCCCCAACGCCGCCAGGTCCGCGGCAGGGTCGCTCGAAAAGTCGCTCGGGCTCAAGGTGCAGTCGAGTAAGCAGTGCCCCGCTCCCCGTTTGGCCGACCCCACCCAGCGAATCGTCGCTGGTTCAAGGCGGTCGTGCGTCAAACCGACCGTATGGGCCGCGACCAGTCCCCGCGCGACTCCCCGCAGAATCCGTGCCGTCGCCACCAGCGTGGGAGCCTCACGGGTCGCCAGTTGCACCAATGGTTCTCCCTCGGCTGCCGAGAGCACCGCGTAGGGCCTGGGAGCCGTCGCCTCGAGCGCCAGCACCCGCTGCACACACGGGTCGTTCACCAGGCGGGCCAGCTGATAGCGCCGCAGCCTTTGGGGCCCCAACAGGTCGTCGGTGGGGGGGAGATATCGAAACTCAACCGTCTCTTGCTGCGAGAGATCGATCGCCGCATACGCGGTCCCCTCGGGCGAAGCCCACAACTGCTCCTGGAGATCGTAGCGCAGCGACAGCACGGCGAATCTCGGTGCAAAGAGAACCCCAGCCGGTGGACGGTTGATGTTAACCCCCAGCCCCGGGGCACTCAAGCGGCCCCAAGTCGGCCCACCCCGTCGATCTCAGCCTCCCCCCTCCCCGCGGGGAGGGCTCCGCTCTGCGTCATTCTCAACGAGAACATGTCTCATGGGGTTCAGCGACTGGCTGGCGAGCAGGTCGAGCGCTGTGATCGTGCCGAATCGCAAAACCGCGCTGGCGATCACCCGCCTGCAGTGGCTTGGGTTCAGCCCGCATTGCCGCCGGCGACATGCTTCCCAAAATCCAACCATCGACTGGTTCCGATGGATCGATACACAACACTTGGGGGAGGCGTTACCATGCCCGGCATGAGCAGATCGACAGAGGATCCCGCGTTGACCAGTGCCCGTCGGGAGGCGGTCGTCGTGGTGGCCATCTGGGCCGCCGCCCTGACCTACACCATCGGGTATTGCGCTCTCTTTGGTTATGGCCGACAGGCCGCCGACTTGCGATTCGTCTGGGGCTTCCCCGACTGGATCTTCTGGGGAGTCGTCACCCCCTGGGTGGTCTGCGCCCTCATCTCGCTCTGGTTCGGTGCGCGGTTTGTCCGCGATGAAGATCTCGGAGAAGAACTCCCCGAGCCGGTGGATGAACTCGGATTGGGAGGTTGACCCCGCATGCCCCTCCCTGCTGACACCCCCCTCGCCCTCGTCAACTCCCTCGGCCAATCCCTCGGCTGGGTCCTCGCCGCCCGCTCCATGAAGCCCGCCGACTGGGGAACCCTCGCCGCTCTCGTGGTCTTCATCGTTGGCTCGATGTGGATCGGCTGGCTCGCCAACCAGGCGATGTCCCGCGGGTCGTTCATGCGCGGCTTCTTCCTCGGCAATCGCGGCCTCGGCGCCTGGGCCCTCGCCCTCACCGCCACCGTTCAGTCGGGCGGGACCTTCATGGGCTTCCCCTCGCTCGTCTATTCCCACGGCTGGATCGTCGCCGTCTGGATCTGCAGTTACA
>CAIUHT010000963.1 GCA_903898975.1 uncultured Planctomycetaceae bacterium | reverse complement strand
GGGGCGATCACCTCTTCGACCCAGTCGCGGGAGTGATACCGATACTGGGTGACCTGCCCGAGCGGGTCGGTCTGGCTGACCAACCGGTTGGCGGCGTCCCAGGCCAGGCGGATGACGGGAGCCAGCAGTGGTCCCGTGCCGTCGGGATCGGGACGGGTCAGCGTCAGCAGTCGTCCGAGGGAGTCGCGGGTCGAGGTGACCTTGCGAGCGAGTTCATCGGTCGCGGTCAGCTGTTCACCCCAGAGGTTGGTGGTGAAGCTCTGCTTTGAGAGGTCGGGATTGGTGAGCGTCGCCAGCTGGCCATTGGTGGTGGACCAGGTGAAGCTGGTGAGCGGCCCGGTTCCCGCGGCTCCCGTGAGGGGATCGGGCTGGCGGATCGAGGCGACCTGTCCGCGGGTGGTGTAGGTGAACGTGGTGACCGCTCCCAGCGGGTTGGTGGTGGTCAGCTGATTCCCGCGGGTGTCGTAGCTGGATCGCCAGGCAGCCCCCTTGGCGTCGGTCCATTCGGTGGGCCGGTTGAGCTCGGCGTGGTACACCCACTGCTGCACGGCACCGTCGGGCTGGACCAGTTCCACCAGGTTGCCGCGGGCGTCGTAACGCCAGCGGGTTTCGGGAGAACTGAGCGGACCGGCGTCATCGGGGTCGGGGGCGATCTGCCGGGTGGGGAGGCCGTTGGCGTCGCGTTCGATGAGCGTGACCGTGCCGAGGGAAGTCTGTTGGCGAATGAGGAAGCCAAAGCGATCGGTGCGCCACCGGGTCTGCTGGCCAAGTTCATTCACCTGAAAGCCCATGGGCACGCCATCGCGGTAGAGGGGGGCGGGGCGATCGCTGGTGCCGAGCCCACCTGTCGGGTTGACCCAGCCCAGCGTCTGCTGCGGCTGAAAGCGACGCAGCGAGAGATCGGACTGCGTGACCGTTTGGATGCGACCGGCGTCGTCGTAGCTGAAGAGGGTGGTGCGGTTCTCGGGCAGGGTCTGGCGGATGACCCGGCGGCTGGTGTCGTATTCGTACTGGACCACCGCGGCAGGGAGCGGGCCGGTGGCCCCATCGGGATCGGGGCTGGTGAGGGAGGTCAACTGCCCGGCGGTGTCGTATTGCGGGGTGTGAACGCGGGAGGGGTCATAGACCTGCAGGGCGGCGTAGAGCCCGTTCATCCCATAGGTGAGAGTCACAACCCGGCCGAACGGATCGGTGATGGTCCGCAACTGTGGCGGAGGGTTGGGCTTGGTCCCGTAGTTGGGGCCGTAGTAATAGGTGTAGGTGGTCTTGTTGCCGTTCAGGTCTGTGCGGGAGGCAAGCTGGCCAAAGCGATCGAACGCAGTCGTTTCTCCCGTGGGGGCGGTGAGGACGAAGGTACCATCGGCGACTTTGGCGAGCGTGGAGAAAGCCAGGGGGCCAGCGGGGCTGGCGAAGGTGGTGGGGCCGGTCGCCTCGAAGAAGAGGGCGCCGCCAGATCCCAGGACCAACAGTTGCCCGGCGGGAGTGGCACCGGCGGGAATCGTCACCAGGTGATCGATGGAAGCGAGGGACCAGCCCGGGCCGAACGTGCTGGCCGAGCGATTCACAACGGGAGTGACACCGGTGAACTCGCGGGTTGCGGTCTGCGAGCCGAAGTGGGCGATGAGGCGGATCGACCAGGCATACATTCCCGTGGCCAGGCCTGACTGGGCCTGGAAGCTGAACCGGAGCGGCGTTTGTGCGAACAACTGGTTGGTGTTGAACCAGACACTGGGCTGCGCGGTGCCATTGAAGGTGAATTGGGCCTCGAGGCGGTCGGGGGTTCGGAACACCTC
>CAIUHT010000962.1 GCA_903898975.1 uncultured Planctomycetaceae bacterium | reverse complement strand
GTCCAAATCGGTGCCACCCCCCAAATCGGCGACTGGTCCAAATCGGCGCCACCCCCAATTCGAAGCCTGCCGGCCGATTGGTGCCACCCCTCAGTCAACCTCCCGATCACCCCCGACCGGTCAGGTACCACCCGTCAAACGTTGGCATCTCCAAAAGGTGCCACCCCCCAGTTTTGGCGGTCCATCCAAATTGGTGCCACCCCCCGAATCGGGGCCTTCCGCTGTTCGGTGCCACCCTTCAATTCCGAATACCCGGGAGATGGGTGTCGTGCACCGATCCCTGGTCCGTGCCACCTTGGCGATTCCCTGCCAAACTCTCGGCGCCGAAATTCCTGTCTCGGCGCTGACCCAGTTTCAGCTTGTCGAATCTCGGCGCTGATTGCAAGCAGTTCGGCGCCGAATGCTATGAATCCAGAATGCAGGAATCGACACTAACACATTGGTATAAAACGAGTTCAGATTGCTTCCAGAAAAATCGTGAGTGCGCCGATCGGTTTGGCATCGAACCTGCATCAGAGAATAATCGTGACGAGGAGGTTGCTGGTGGGAACCTGTGACTCCTGGTCATGAAGCTTGATGGTGTGGTGCCGACTGGCACCCCTGAACATGCCCAGCCTGACCCCCAAGGAACGGTGCCTGCTGGAGAAAGCGATCGCTGAAGTTGTTGCTCGGTCAGGCGGACCCACGCTGGCCGGTCGCTCTTCAGTGCGGGATCGCCGATCTGGTTTGTGTCGCCCTTGGGGGTTAATTTTCATAGCGCCGATGACCTCGGCGGAAATTGCCGCAGCGTATCGACAGCCGGGAGGGAACGGACGCGTCTCCCGCCTGTCGATCGCTGCGGTTTTTTTACGCGCCTTGCCATCCGCAGGGGACCTGCCGAGGTATCGGCTGGCGCTGCCTCCTTATAAAATTCGAACCGCTCTCGCGTGCTGGCGGCACTGCAACCCCGGTGAGCGCCGACAATCTGGCTTGGCTCGGCCCGGGTCATCGACCGCAGACGGAGATCTGTGCTGTGGATCCGCACTTCAACCGGGTGCGGCTCCGGAATCGGTCATGCCGGCGGGATTACCTGCCGACGGTTCCCCAGGGAGGGACTCACCGCACATGTGCGGGTCGAGACGCATGGCCGGCGTCGACCCCTGCGAAAATCTTTTCCACCCAGGGGGGTTCGCGCTGACGTTCAGGGGGGCGGGCGTGGCAGCTTGGCGTGCGCGGGCCACTCG
This sequence comes from uncultured Planctomycetaceae bacterium, assembly GCA_903898975.1. Taxonomy (GTDB): domain Bacteria; phylum Planctomycetota; class Planctomycetia; order Planctomycetales; family Planctomycetaceae; genus UBA10511. The sequence continues at coordinate 3,112 of CAIUHT010000962.1, read as the reverse complement.
AGAGACGTCTTGGCGAACGGGTTCGCTGTTGGGCAGACGGTCGGCGGGTCGGGTGCGCGGTGCCCCGGGAGGGAAGCACTGGGGGCCGTCAGCCCTCGCAGGCAGTCCCCGACTGGTGGATTGTCCCCCCAGCCGAGTAGGTGGCGCTCGAGCGGGTGGTCTCCCAGAAGCGGACTTCGACCATCGGCAAACCCTCGGCTTGGCCCCGGTCGAAAATCAGCCGGGCGATGTTTTCGGCGGTCGGGTTCGCCTCCATCACAAACAACTGCTGCCCGGCATCCCTCAACAGGGGGAGGAGGGGGTCGTCGCGGTGGAGCAGCATCTTGTGGTCGAGTTCGGTGTCGATCCAGGTGCGGAGGACCCGCTTGATCTCCCCGAAATCGGTCAGCATGCCCCGCTCATCGAGGTGGGGGCCCCCCAGCACAATTTCGACCCGCCCGTTGTGGCCGTGCAGAAACCGGCACTTCCCCGAGTAGTGAATGAGCCGGTGCCCGTAACAGAACTCGAGTTCCTGCGTCAGAAAATACATGGACCAACAGCGGGACTGATGAAAAGCTGGAGAAGACGCGGGCGGAGGCTTGCGTTTTCGAGACGTCTCGTTGATTCTACTGCGCGTCGTGGTGCCCCGCACTCCTGACCACCCCGCAGGTTCCAACAGAGGGAACTGAACGATGCCTGCTCCCGGATCCACCAGCCCGGCCCGACGACGGCGAATCCTGATCAACCAGGCCCGCCAGGCGGCACTGGCCGCCCCTGAGGCCGAATCGCCACTGCGTGGTGAATGCCCCTTCCGAGGGGCGGTGGCCCGCCTGCTCGAGGGGCCCGACCCCATTACCTGGGTCTTCGCCGGCGACAGCATCACCCACGGTGCCCTCTACACCGAGGGGCATCGCTGCTTTGTCGAGCACTTTGGCGAACGCGTTCGCTGGGAGCTGCGGCGTTTCGATGACATGGTGCTCAACGCCGGGGTGTGTGGCGAGCGGACCGACGGGCTGCTCGCGGCACTCGACCGACGGGTGCTGCGGTTCCGCCCCGAAGTGGTGGGGCTGCTGCTGGGGATGAACGACTGCCTCGCCGGGGTCCGGGGCCGCGAGCCCTTCCGCCGAAACCTCCGGGAACTGGTCGGGCGGATTCGCCAGGCGGGGGCCTTCCCCGTGCTGCAGACCCCCAACCTCATCTACACTCCCAACGCGACGTCGCGGTGCGATCTCCCGGCCTATGTGCAGATCATCCGCGAAGAGTCGGCGCAACTCGAGACCCCGTTGATCGACCACTGGCATGACTGGTGCCAGACCCACCCGGAACTGGGTGCGGTGCTCCGCTGGCTGCAGGACGAAAGCATCCACCCCAACCTGCTGGGGCACCGGGCAATGGCACAGTCCCTCTTCCGCGCCCTCGGCCTGTTCGACTCGCACAGCCTGACCTGCACCCTCCCGCTGGAATAAGTCGCGGTTCGGCCATTGCCAGCTTGGCCTACTGCCAGCCTTCGCCTATTGGCGACTTTGCCCAGTAGCGACTTTGCCCAGTAGCGACTTTGCCCAGTAGCGACTTTTCTCAGTGGCGACTTTGCCCAGTAGCGACTTTTCTCAGTGGCGACTTTGCCCAGTAGCGACTTTTCTCAGTGGCGACTTTTCTCACCGGCTGCTCCGATCACCGGCTGCTCTGATCACCGGCTATTGTGATGAGCGGCCACTGCCAGCGGTGCTGACTGCGATCTGTCTCGACTGCCGGCCAGCGATCCAGGGACCCAAGGCTCCTGTGATCGAGCGATCTGGGCCGCGTTGTGCAGACCCAGGCCGAGCCGTGACCCTGCGTGGCGCAGACATCCATGCAATCGCCCCGGGGTCTCAAACCGCGTGGTTCCAAGGCCGTCAGCACGCTGTGCCGGTCGGTCGCCGGGGCTTGGCTGAAGTTGCCGGGCTGCCGGGAGGGGAGCCCAGGTGAAGGGCCAGTTCCGGGCGGGGATCCCGCGGGTTAGGTCGATTGGGGCGACGTGGCTGATGCTTCGTCGTCGGCCCCCTTGGGGGCCGGTTCGTCGATCGCCTGGTGGAGGTGCTTCGCCGCCTGGGAGACGTCGGTGGTATCGCAGACCACCTCGCCATCGCGAAGCACGATATTGCGTTTCGCGTTGCGGGCCACGTTCAGGTCGTGGGTCACCAGGATGATGGTGATGCCGTTGGTTTCGTTGAGATGGCGGAACATCGACATGATGTCCCGGCTCGTCTTGGAATCGAGGTTCCCGGTCGGTTCGTCCCCCAGCAGGATGGAGGGGCGGTTGACGAGGGCGCGGGCAATGGCGACCCGCTGCTGCTGGCCCCCCGAGAGCTGGCTGGGATGGTGGTCCAGCCGTTCTCCCAGGCCAACCATTTGCAGCATCTCGACCGCCCGGGCCCGGCGTTCGGTGTGTGCCAGCCCCTGGGAGTACATCAGGGGGAGTTCGACGTTTTCGACGGCGGTGGTGCGGGCCAGCAGGTTGAAGTTCTGGAACACAAACCCGATCCGCTGGTTGCGAATGCGGGCCCGCTGGTCGCGGGACATGGTGGCGATTTCCTCCCCGGCCAGCAGGTAGCTGCCCGTCGAGGGGCGATCGAGGCACCCCAAGGTGTTCATCAGGGTCGATTTGCCCGAGCCCGAGGGGCCGATGAGGGCCACGAATTCGCCCGGCTCAATGTCCAGACTGGTCGAACGGAGAGCGGCGACCTGGACTTCGCCCAGGTCGTAGACTTTCGAGATGTCCCGCAGCTGAATCAGCGGCATGCCCCAGTTCCTGTCGTGGCGTCCCCCCGCGCCGATCCGATAAGGTATAGCACAGGGGGATGGCAAAATCGTCTGCAGTCGGGATGGGAGAGGATTGGACCGGTCATGCGACGCGCGCTGAAATGGCTGATTGTGCTGGGTCTGCTGGCCGGGGGGGTGGCGGGCTGGGGGCCACTGCGCGAGTACTGGAAACGCCGGAGCCTGCCCAACTGGCGGTTCGCCGAGGTGCTCTCGGGCGACATCGTCTCGGTGGTCAACGCCACGGGCAAGGTGCAGCCCGTGCGGAAAATCACCGTCGGGTCGTTCGTCTCGGGGCCAATCGACACCAGTGTCCCGATGGTGGCGTTCAACAGCG
>CAIUHT010000961.1 GCA_903898975.1 uncultured Planctomycetaceae bacterium | reverse complement strand
CCGTCTGTCCGACCTGTTGTTCGTCCTTTCTCGGTTGGCCAACGGTCGCGGCGAACTCGACATCCTCTGGAAACCCGGTCAGGGACGTGGTTGCTGAGCGGTTCGTGGATTCGGGAGTGAATACGAGCCACCCCCCAAGATTGCGATTCGAAGCTGGGGGGCGCGGCCCCTTTGCGTTGGGAGTAGTGGTCGAAGACTGTACTAACCTTGGCCACTCCGAATCGCGCAGCTTGGCCTGCAGAGTCGAACCGGGGAGTCCGCGTGACCGACTTGTCGTAGGACGCTTAAAACAGGTCCAGCCCGATTGCGACTTCATAGGCGGGCGAAACGCGTGATGACAAAACGACGGCGGGCTCGTTCGCTGCTGCGACACGGGCCCGCACAGAGATTCGTTCCGCCCCCTACGACTACGACTACGGCAGCGCCACTGTCTCCAACCGCAGTTTTCCCTCCTGCTGGCGAATCACCACTGCCCGCCCTTCGTCCAGACGATCGAGCTGCACGGTTCCCGCCAGCCCGGCAACCGCCTCAAAGGCCTGGCCCTCGGTCAGTTTCTCGGACGAAACCGGCGCGACAATCCCCTGCTCACGCCCAATCTCCCGGGTGCTGATCTTCATCACTCCCCGATTGTTGTTGCTCATCAGCAGGTAATCTTCGCCTCCCTTGCGGTACGCAATCAGGTCGAGCGGCATGTTGCGGTTGCCCAATTCGGCCACGGTCGTCCCCCGCGACTTCTCCTGCTTGCCCAACCCCGCTATGGGGAACCGAACCAGGGGTGTGCAGGTGAACCCGGCCAGCAGCGACGGCACTCCATCGATGTTCATCGCCACCATCGTGCGAACCGTCGCGTTGTCTTCCATTCGGCCGTGAGCCCCGTGGTAGATCTCAACCACCGTCCCGGTGGCCTGGTCGGCGAACGGAAAAGCGATTTCCCTGATCGTGGACGGGGCCACTCCCGCCGTCACTCCAGCAACCAGCAGCTTACCACCGGCATACGCCAGATCGGTCACTGTTTCATCCCGGCGGTTGCGGGCCCGCGGTCCCTCCCCTGTGACCTTGTCTTCCGGTGGGTTCGGCAAGGTCGCTTTCAGGAAGGGGACCTTCGATAGATCCAGCAGCGCAAGCTTCTGCGACTGATCGATCCGAGCGATCGCTGGCTTCCGCTCGGGGCCCGATGCGAGCGACAGATAAATCTGTCCTGAGAGCGGATTCACTGCGAGGTCGTTCACCGCGATCGGTCCCGTCAGGCCGGGCAACTGTCCCAACGCTGCGGCGAGATCGTCCAGCGAGCGGGCGTGAACCTCGCCCGCCGGGCCGACATCGCCTGTATCAATGGCAAAGACCGCCGCCCCTTTTGAATCGCCGACGAATAGCACCCCATCGGGGCCAAACGCCAACTGGCCAGCCGAGACCAGATCGGGAGTTCCCTCTTTGAGTCCCCAGCGATGGGCAGCCGAGAGAGGGACGGCGAGGGAAAGCAACAGGGCCCATAGGCCCCACGACCACAGCGAGCGCAGCATCAGAGTTCACCCTGAAATCAGACCTTGAAATCGACAGCGATTGGCGGGCCGCCCCGTTCCCCGCGGGCATTGCCCGCGCAACGCACGTCCGATTCTTTCGTGAACCGGCAAGGAATTGCAACGTCAGCGGGCTGCCGGTGGTGTTGGTCAATGCGAGTCAGGCCCGCACGTTTGGGGCCACTTTGACCCCTGCCGATGTGCTTTGGTCAAATCCGATTCGGACCCGTACGACTCAATCCGTGCTTTTGAGAGGATGTGCGGCCCGCACGCGGGAATCCAGCTGGGCTGAGACCAGCAGGGCTGATGGCAATCGATCCCCGTCGCCTATTCCAGTGCCTGCGTCGTCCAGCCTCGTTGCTGAGTTTTCCAACTGGTGCGACTTAGGCGCCCCCTTGTGCGCTCGACGCCTTGATGATGTTCAACTCATTCCGTGCCGGGAGGAATTCAATACGCATCGCTCGATTTACCGCGGGCCGCGGCGCTCCAGGGGTCGTCTCCCGGGTGATCTCCGCCTCCCGCTTGCCGTCTCCCGCCAGCACATACATCCCCTTTGACTGGTCAAAGCTGACTGTGTAGGCCAGAGCCGAAAACCATCCCGTGTCGGCCCGACCCTCCAGCTCGGCATTTCCCTTTGCCAACAGCGTCACGTATTCGGGATTATTGCGCACCGAAGGCATTTGGGTGACCGTAAGTTCCTCGCATCGCAGCGTCCCCGCCAGCGGTGGCAACCGATCAACGTCGATCAACTCACTCGGGCTGTCCACGGGCCCGTAGACCACTCGCACCCGATCCTGGAAGGTGCTCCGCCTCTGATTCGCATTCCCCTTCATCCGTCCCGAGAATTCGACCCGCGTGTAGCTCCAGCCTGGCGTGAGTCCCCCCTTGGCCGGCTTCGATTTGACCCCTTTCGGTCCCGGTGCCGCGAGGTCTGCCAGCTCCTGTCCCCCCGACCGCGTCCAAAAAACCAGCTCACCCGGCCCTTCGCCCAGCATCTCGCCGGTCTGTTGTTCGAACACGAACTCGTGCCCACTGGCCAGCCTGACCCCCTGCAGTCGATTCTCCTGATACTCATGGCTCTTGACGTTCACCCCATCCCGACACGTCACCCGCTCGAGTTCGGGTTCTTGATCGGCGTTGTCTTCGACAAACGACACTCGACGGGTCAGGCGGACCTGCATCTCCTCGCACGCCAACTCTGTGCCATCGAGTTGCGTTCGGACTGCGGCGAAGAACTGCGCCGTCTGTCCGTCGAACTCCATCTTTTCTTTCCAGAATATGTCCACGAGCCTCGATTCAGGGAGCTGTCGCCCATCGATCCCATTCCGGACCGGAAGCCTGAGCACCCCCTTCCCCTGCACAGTCGCCAGGTTGGCCCCCCGGTCAAATCGTACATCCTCTCCCTCGAGACGCAGGCCACGGTCGTTCACATGAGCCGGTTTACCCTGGACCTGCAGCACCTGCCGGTCGTTGGTGTAATTCCAGAGCTGGAGCCGATCGCCCCGCACATCGAGGGGCGCGACCTGCGGGCCGTGGCTCTGGGTGACCCGAACATGTCCTTCGGTCCGGATGCGATCGACGTCGGCATCGTCCCCGTTCAGCAGCATCTGCACGCGGATCACATCCGACGAAATCAACAGGGGAGAATTGCCTCCCAACTTGGTCGGCCCTATCTTGCCAGCTGCCGCTTCTCCAACAGTCGGCGTGTCGGCATTTTCGGAGGCGAGCCTGTCGGGGGAGAGTCGTTTGGGGCCCGCACCGGAGCGCCGGCCAGCCGGTCGACCTGCAACCTGGGCCGTGCCACGGTCATCAGCGAGGGGGGCGGCAGGCTCGTCGGTCTCCCCCGGCCGGCTTGAGGTGCCTGCCTGCGTCTGACGAACACGGGGTTTAACGACCCCTTCGCCGTCGGTTCGCCCGTCGGCACGGCGGATTTTTGCAATCCCGGTGGTGTTCGCCTCACGCCTTCCCACGGGAGGTGGACCCAGTTGTCCCTCCTCGAACCACAGTTCCAGTCGTTCGGTCGCGCCGATCATCTGTGGACTCTTGATCTCCACCTGCCGCAGGGCCAGCATCCGCTCGGGACGCGTGCGATTGTCTTCGGGAAGTCGGCGTTTGTTGCGGGGCCCCTCTCCCTCGGCCGCTTCGTCGCGGGCCAGCCAGACCCGAACCCGCTCTGCCGAGAGCCTCAGGCCGCCCGGACGCGTCAGGATAACCCGCTTTTGCAGATCGATGGTGTTTCCCCCGGTCGCCTGGTCTGGTTCGTAGTTCAACTCCCCCTCCCAGCGGGCGGCGAAGTCCACCTTGGGACGTGGCGTGTCGGGGTTGGGTGAGAGCGGTCCGCCGTATCGGATCAGCCGACCACTCCCCCGGCAATGGGCCGAGACAATCTCCTCCTCATCATCAAGCACCACGGCAATTTCTGGGCATTGCAGCTGGTTGTTCCGCTGCAGCACGCGGACAGGAGTGGTACCCCGGAGGGTGACTGTGCGGGCAGGTTCGTCGTAAATCAACTCGTCCATGCTGGCGGTAAGCTGGGCCTTGTCCGACTCGATCCGTGTGCCCGGTCCACTCGCCTTCAGCCAGCGAAACTGCATACCGTCGAGTCCCTGCTCCCGGTCAGACTTCGCTGGCCGCCCCCCTCCGCCACGCGCTTCGCGGTCCGCGTTCGGGGTGGGCTTCGCCACGCTGGCCAAGTCCACGCCGGTGGTATCGCCGACCCTTCCGGCCGCTTGCTGAGAGCCGGTTCCGGCGTTCACCGGATGAGATTCGGCATCAATGGGCGCGGTCTCGATCCCGCCACGGACAAACTCGAGCGCCAAGGTCTCGGTCGTGAGACGGTCCGATAAGCCGGTGCCAGTCGGTTGCACCACTCTCACATTGTTGCTCAGCACCGCCATCAGCACTTCGAGCTTGTATTCCAGCTTACCATCACAGGTGATGTGTACCGGCGGACGCCCCCCAGCCGGGCGGGGGGTGGTCGTGGCGGCCGCTTCTCGACGCCTGGGGTCGCTGGCCCCTGGTTGCAGCCACAACTCGACATGGTTCAGCAGCCGAATTGTACGCAGCCCCGCGACCGCCGGCTTGTCGTCGTCGGGGGGGCCATCCTGCCTGATCAGATCGATCTCAAGACCCTGTGCCTTGCCGCGATGCTCGCCCCAGACAAAGTCGATTTCGTTGTCGCTCCACGCTCTCAGGGACGACTCAGAGAAATTCAGGTTGCGGGTGTTGATGGCCAGGCCGTTCGCCCCACGAATCTGCACCGGTCCCTGGAGCGACCCTCCCACAACCCGTCCAGGCTTGGGGTTGCGCATGTCGAACTTATGGGCAAACTCCAGTACCGCCGCATCACAGATGACTGTCAGCGGCTGCTCGCCCGGGCGAGCGTCCGAGGATCGCCAGACCATCGCAAACGGGGCAAATCGCACACGTTTCGAGTCTTCCTCTTGAACCCACTCTTCGGCGTACACGTAAGAGTTCGAACTGCGCACGGCGTACCGCGCCTGGGCGGCCCACGGGGCATGGGGCAACGACTGGGCGGCAATGCCCAACAGGTCCCGCCGCTGCTGTGGCATCCGCGGACCTTCGCCCGGGCTTTCGGAATCGCTGGGTCCGGTCTCTTCCTCGACACTCCCACCAGAGCCCGTCGTCGCGGTCGGCCCGGCAAACGATTGAGCCGGCGGCGTCGCGAAGGGACTAACCACCAGCGAATACACCCCCTGGCAGACCAGCAGCGACGCCGCGGTCAGCAGTGTACGGAGGAGGCGATGGCTCACGAGATGGCTGGTGGGGAGTGAAGGCTGGGGACCCGTGCGTGGGACGGGTCGCCTGAAGAAGAACAGGTTGAAGGGAGTGAAACTCGGGAGAGAGCGTGTCTGATCAGGAGGCGGACGGAGCAGGGGAGGCCCCCGCCGCCGGTGCGCCCCTTCCAGCTTGCCTCTCGTTCCATTCGAGGGGCATCAGCGCGAGGACATCGGTGATATCGACCAGACCGATCGGTCGGGCGCACTCATCCAGCACCGGGACCTCGCTGATATGGTGCCGGGCCAGCAGTTCACACGCCTCACTCAACGGGGCCGAGGGGGTGAGCGTCTTCGGAGTGCGGGTCATCACCTCTGCCAGCGGGCGGTCGAGATCAAAGTCGCGGCGCTGCTCTAAAAGGCGCACTAGATCACTGTCAGTGAACAGGCCTCGCAGGCAGCCGTCGCTGTCGACCGCCATCACTGCTCCCGTCCGACGACCCGTTCGGCGGAGCTCAACCAACGCCTGCCGGATGCTGGTCTCCTGCGGGGCGATGCGCAACTGCTCGCCCAATCGCATCACGTCGCGCACGCAGGTCAGTCGGCGACCGAGGGCTCCCGCCGGGTGGAGCAGGGCGAATTGTTCGCGAGAGAATCCCCGGCACCGACTGCCGTCCAGATACTGCGCGAACCATGTCCGATCCAGCATGCCGCCCATACAAGAATGTCATTCGGCCAGCGGGTTGTCTCCGTCAACTCCGCTTCTGTCAGAGGGGGAACGCCAGCGCGAGTGCTGTTCGCAGTAGGCTTCGCCCACAGGCTGTTCCACCGTCCT
>CAIUHT010000960.1 GCA_903898975.1 uncultured Planctomycetaceae bacterium | reverse complement strand
GTGGCTTGGCGGAGTGGCTTGGCGGAGTGGCTTGGCGGAGTGGCTTGGCGGAGTGGCTTGGCGGAGTGGCTTGGCGGAGTGGCTTGGCGGAGTGGCTTGGCGGAGTGACTTGGCGGAGTGGGGTTGGCGGAGGATCACGGAGGAGGTCGGTCGCTGGAGTGGTGCGAAAGGTTTCCGGCCTTTCCCACGTCCGCTGTGCTGATGGAATGCGGGAACCGGGCTGGTGCGGGCCGAGTGATGGGAGCCGGCGCTCTCCGCCCGACCACGGTGAACGGCCCCTACAGGGCCGAGGCGATCTGGGGGCCGAAACCCAGGCCTTCGGCCTGGGCTGGTAGAACGAGCCCTACAGGCTCGCTTCGGGGAGAGTCGCTCTTGCTCGGTAACGCTCCCCCTGGTTCGACCGCAGTTTTGCCTTGTCTTTGCCAACGACCACGCAACCCCTCTCCCGGCCTTTCGCCACCCTCCCCCCGGGGGAGAGTGGCTTGGCGGAGTGGCTTGGCGGAGCGACTTGGCGGAGTGACTTGGCGGAGTGACTTGGCGGAGTGGCTTGGCGGAGCGACTTGGCGGTGTGACTTGGCGTTGTGACTTTGGCGGAGTGACCTGGCGGAGAGGGTTGGCGGAGTGGGTTGGCCGGGGACGGGGTGTGGTTCGGTTGACTGCCGGGTTCTTCCGCTGGTTGCGAAACCTTGCCCGGTCGCTGGGCCTGACTGCTCAGCCTGTGCCCACCGGGAATCCTGTTCACTGGACTGTATCCCCGATACCATACGCGGACAGGGAGCGACCGGGGCGCCCGGTTGTCCGCGTTCTGTCATTCTGCCCTCCGGCCAGGAGACACTCCATGAGTCGTAAATCGTCGCGTCGTACCTTCATTCGCAACACCTCGGCGATCGGGGCCGCCGTGTTCGTGGGAGGGTCGGTTAATCTGCAAGGCATGCTCCGCTCGGCCAACGAGAAACTCAACGTCGCCAGCTTCGGCGTCGGTGGCAAGGGGGGGAGCGACTCGTCCAACGCTGCCGCCTTTGGCAACGTGATCGCCATCTGTGACGTCGACCGTGGCACGCTCGACAGCAAGGGGAACTCGGAGGGCTTCAAGGAAGCCAAGCGGTACACCGATTACCGTGAACTCCTCGACAAGCATGGCAAGAACATCGACATTGCCACGATCAGCACCCCCGACCACATGCACGGGCCGATCACCCTCGCCTGCATGCGTCTCGGAGCGAGTTGCTACACCCAGAAGCCGCTGACCCGCACCATTTACGAGGCCCGCCTCCTGGCCCAGGTGGCCAAGGAGACCGGTGTCTGCACGCAGATGGGCAACCAGGGAACGGCCCTCGACTCGTCCCGCGAAGCGATCGCCCAGATTCAGTCGGGCGTGCTCGGAACCCTGAAGGAAGTCTACGCCTGGTCGAACCGCCCGGTCTGGGCCCAGGGCCCCAACCGCCGGATGGACCTGGCCAAGTTCTCTGCCCAGGCGCAGAAAGACGATCCCGAAGCGGCTGGCAAGCTGGTCGCCAAGAAGAAGGAAGAAGTGGCCAAGGCTCTCGAGAAGGTCGACTGGAAGTCGTGGATCGGGGTGGCCCCGTTCCGCGAGTTCTGGCCCGGCATCTACCACACCTTCCAGCACCGCGGCTGGTGGGACTTCGGCACGGGCGCCCTGGGCGATATGGCCTGCCACCAGCTGACCGTGCCGTTCGCCTCGTGCGAACTGCGCGATCCCATCTCGGTGCAGGCGAAGTCGACCGGTCACGACTTCGACAGCTTCCCCGCGAGTTCGGTCATCAAGTTCGAGATGCCCGAGACCAAGAATCGTCCCGCGATTCCGTTCTGGTGGTACGACCGCAAGGGGAACAAGCCCCCCATGGAAGTCTTCGCCAAGCACGGCATCAACTCGGTCTCGGACAGCGGCGTGCTGATCGTGGGCGAGAAGGGAGCCTTCTACAGTGCCGACGACTACTGTGGCGTCTACGAGCTGAAGGGGGTCGAGAAGGTCAAGGTCGACTACGAGAAGGCCGAGAACAAGGGGAACAACGACCTCAACAACATGTGGGAGCTGTTCCGGGCCAAAATCGCCAACGACCCGAAGATCTGCAAGTCGAACTTCATCGAACGCGCCGGTCCTCTCACTGAGACGATCCTGCTGGGCAACCTGGCGGTCTGGGCCGCCGCCCAGGGGGGCAAGGATGGCGAGATGGGCGACTGGGGCGAGAAGGTGGCCTGGGACGCCAAGAACCTGGTCGTCACCAACCTGGCCTCGCTCAAGACCCCGAAGGTCGCCAGCCTGATCAAGCCGGCGTACTCCGAGGGACATCGCCTCGACTAGTTGGTTTCAGGCGTACCGGCGGGGTCCCTTCGCGGGGCCCCGCCGGGCTCGTTGAGCACTCCAGGGGTACGCCGTGTACCCCTGTTTTTATTCCCTCTCCGATTCGGATTCCGGCAGGTGTGCGTCATGATTCGTTGGAAGCCCAGCGTGTTGGCCCCGGTGGTTTCGGCCCTGCTGTTCTGCTCGGCCTGTTCCCGTCCGACAGCCCCAACGCCCGCCCCGGCTCCCGGCCAGACCAGCAAGGCGGCATCAGGAGGAGGCCAGGGGGCGACGGAGAAGTCGGCGCCAGCCAGTCCCGCCGCCACGGCAGCTGCGGCGGATGTGCAGGCGGCCCGGGCGCGTCTCGACGCCACGCCCCGCGCCAGCTACGCCCCCAGGACGGGCGACCTGCTGACCGAGATTTCGATTGGCGACTGCTCGCCAGTCACGGCTGAGGATGTCGCCCTGTTCGGGCGTCTGACCGACCTGAAGAAGCTCCAGCTGATCAATTTTCGGGCGTTGAACGATGAACTGGCGGGAAAGCTGCTGGGGTTGTCGCAGCTCACCTCGCTGGCGCTCACCAACAGCGTGATCACCGACGCCACGGTCGAGCAGGTGATCAAGTCGCTCCCGAACCTGGTGGAGCTGGACCTCTCTTCCAACACCAACATGTCGAGCGGGGTGATGAAGATCCTGGGAGAGCAGCCCCGACTGCAACGGCTCTCGCTGGTGCAGAACAAGATCAATGACATTGGCGCCCAGCGGTTGGCCAAGTTCCCCGACCTGAAAAGCCTCGATCTGCGGGGCAACATGGAGGCGGGGGACATGGCCCTGGAGGTGCTGGCCGGCCTGACGAAGCTCAACTCTCTGAAGCACCGCAGCACAGCGGTCACCGACTCGGGGCTCGAATCGCTGAGCGCCTGCCCCGCCCTCGATTCGCTGCTGATCCAGGACTTCGCCATCACCGACCAATCGGGACCTCACCTGGCCAGGCTGCCGAAGCTGACGCAGCTGGAGATCTTCCGCTGCCAGGGCTTTGGCTCGCAGGGAGTGCTGGCCCTGAAGGGGACCGGGCTGACCCGGCTGACTCTCCGCGACCTGCCCAATGTCTACGACCAGGGTCTGGAGGTCTTCGATGAACTGCCCAAGCTCAAACGGCTCTTTCTGCATGAGCTGAGTTCGGTCGGTGACGGGGGACTAAGCCACCTGGCGAAGCTTGAGGCACTGGAGCAGCTCGACATCTGGGTTGTGCCACAGCTGACCGATGCCACGATCGATGTGATCGCCCAGCTGCCGAACCTGAAAACGCTCTCGATTCGCAGTACGGGAGTGACCGACGCCTGTATCGACAAGCTGCTGGCGCTGAAGTCGGTGCAGTCGCTGACGTTCAAGGAGAATGGAGCGGTGACCGACGCGGCCCGTGACCGGCTGAAAACCCGGCAGTGGGGCAAGCTCGACCTGGGGGGCGGTCCCACCAGCGAAGAGTAACTGGCCCCGGGGGCGGTGCTGTGGACAAGTGTCGGGCGATTGCGAGTGACCGCAATCGCCCGCTTTGTTGCGGACGTCAGGGGAGAAATCCGCGTTCGCGGAGTTCCTGGATATTGTCGGGAGCGCTGGCGAGGACGCGCTCACTGGCGTAGCGGAACAGGGCGAGGCTGCCGAGGCCGCGGGGGGCGATGAGGATCGCGGTGCGGTCGTCGTCTTCGGCGTCGAGCTGTCGCGAGAGCCGGTCGAGGGCTTCTTCGACATGGTCGGTCACGAGGCGCGTTTCGCCCCGGCGATTCTTGAGCCTGAGGTGAGCGAACGCCGCCGAGCGGGCCATGAGGAACTGCGGTACGGGCGTCTCGTCGTCATCGACGTCGTCAAAGAAACCGCTGAGTTCGGGGCTGGCGTTATCGGGCGTGATGATGAGGGGGCGGGTGATGCGGATTTCGCCACGGGAGATGCGGAGTGGGCCCCCCTCAGCCTTGGGGCCAAGGACCAGGAAGTAGGGGAGTTCCGACTCGCCAAAGGTGAACAGCGAATAGGCTGAACCGCGTTCAATGCGGATCGCACGCCAGGCGTCGTGAAACCGTCGCTCGTCGAATTCGGACCCGGTCATGCAGACTGCTCGCGCGAGGAACCGGGTGGGATGGGGAAATGGGAGTGGGACGACAGCAGCACGTGACTGGGAGTAGACCTGAGTGGTCTGGTTGGCGTCAAGCGGCGCAGGGTGTTCGTTGAGTTTGGGGCCAGCCATGGTTGGTGCCAACGCCGGACCACGTCGAGGCGTAGAGGTGATAGGGGCAGCATGTGAGCGGGGGCCCTGCCGGGGACTTCGATTGAAGAGCTGGCAGGTTGGTTGCCCGGGGGCCGAGCGAAGAAACCAGTGAATGGGCTGGCGGATGGGCCGGCCAGATGCCGCTTCTCGGTGTAACAAGCGGTGTGCGATCACGATCGCTTCCGGCTTAGCAAAGGACAGTGCCAGTGTGTGGCACTGTGGCTGCGCGCGCCCGTGCCGGTGTGCGGCAAAAATCGCTGGATAATTGGGGATTTTTTGCAGTGTCGTGCGAGGAGCTTTCTCGACGCTGGCTGGACATCGGCCAAGAATGACCTGCAGATTCCAGTGAGTCGGTCGATGCCGGGAGCGTGATCCCGGGTGAGATTTCAGCGACCGCAGAGAGTCGAATTGCGATGTTTCAGACCGAGGAGAACAGCCATGCGTCGCGTTGGCAAAGCGGGAGGGTGGGTTTGGTCGGGTCTGTGTCTGGTGGCCTGGTGCCTGGCCGCCGGCGAGGCGCAGGCGGTCACCCGGTATGTTCCTGAGGAAGGCACCCTGGACCAGGTGCTGGCCCGTGTGATCAATGGGGACACGGTGGTGGTGCGGGCGGGGAATCATCGCCTTTTGAAGATGGCGCTGCTGAGTCGTCGCAATGACGTGACGATTCGTGGAGAGCCCGGGGCGATTGTTTACTCGGCGGTTCCGGCCGGGACGACGGCGGCCTTGCGGCTGTCTTCATGCAACCGCGTGGTGATTTCCGACCTGACGATCGAAGGGGCCTTTCAGGCGGCCCGTGGGATCAAGATCGATTCGACCTGTTCGTTCATCACCATTCGAAACTGCGAGGTGACGCATTGTGGGAATCACGGGATCGACATCGATTCTCGCGACAGCACAATTGTGGATTGCCGGACACATCACAACCTGGCGTTTCCGGGGGGCGTTCGGGGCGATGCCCACGGCATTGTCATCTTGGCCTCGCAGCGGCTGCTGATCGAGCGATGCACTTCGTACTGCAACTCGGGGGACTCGATCCAGGCCGATCGGGGGGCCTGGAATGAGATCACGATTCGCAACTGTGACCTGTACGATGAGCCGCTGACGGCCCAGACGGTGAACCCCATCTTCAACGGGGCGTTCCCGAACCCGACGCTCCCGATTGGGCAGACGGTTTCCGAGAATGCCATCGACACCAAGCATGTGTCGACGAGTCGGGGAATTCTGCGGTTGCAGGACCTGCGGATGCGGGGCTTCACGATGACAGTTGCCCCGACCTTCAACGCCTCGGCCCTGGTGCTGAAAGAGAATGTGGATGTGATTGCCGAGCGATGCCGGGCGTCGAACTGCAAGATTGGCTGGCGGGTCCGGTCGCTCTCGAATTCGATGCAGTGCAAGCTCGACATGGTCAACTGCTGGACCAACAGCTGTGCGACCGGTTTTCGCCTCGAGGATGCCCTGAGCACGAACCCGCAGCAGATCCGACTGGCCCACAACACATTCGACGCGAATACCACCACGCTGGTGCGGGCGCCCTCCACTTCGAATTTCTTTGGCAACAGCATGGTCTGCAACACGCTGGTGTTGAATGGCACGCTCCCGACCGAGTTCTCGAGCACGCTGGGGAATACCGCGACAGCCGGGGCACGAGGTGTTGACGTTCCGGCGTGGGCCAGCGTGCTGGCCCAGCGCGACCTGTTGCTGAACGCCCGCCCGGCCGTTGCTCCCGCCGCAGGGGCGATTGAAACGGCCCCCTAGAGTTGCATCGTCGGCCCGGTCTGCGTCCCGGTTTTTGGGGACGCAGACTTGGCCAAGTGGCGAAGGGAGTGGATAGCGTCCGCCTCTGACCCCGCCCGCTGTCCTGGTTCATTCCAGGCAGAGGGCGGGGTGCGGTTGTTGATTGACCGGTCCTCAAGGCGGGCGACCACTGACGACTCGAAAAAACAGCCGTGCATCGCTGCCTGACGACGCGGTCGGGAAGAGTGATGGGCGGCCATATGCGACCCGGGCCTGCCCACCCTGGCTGCCAGATCGGACATGTCGATGAGTCGATGCAGCCGGGCAGGGCCATGCCGGGCGAAGGATTGTCAGGCGGAGGGAGCGACTGGTTGCCGAAACAGCGCCCGTGACAGGGAGGAGAGGTTTGATCGAGCCACCCCGGTGCAGGCAGCAGCCAGTTTTCGGGCGTGGAACGTTAGAGGGGGGCGGGCAGGGAGGAGCTCGATGGCGTGATGCCGCCCGAGGGGGCGTTCGCGGCAGTCGTTGGCCAGAAAGATGCGGGGGCTTGGGGGGGAGTCGTGACGGTCACGCCCGGTACGCTGATCTGCGGGCCGCCAGTCTCTTGAGTCAGACGCGCGGTTCGGAGGTTGCGGATGGCGGGGTCGGTTTCACATTAAATCGACCACCCGGGGAATCCAACACATCAGAATCGTGCTCCTGAGGCGGCGGTCAGCCCACTGGACTCTCATCAGCCTGACGATCCAGCCGGGGGAGTTTTGATTGTCGGAGAGACCGCAAAGTCGCGATGGGGGCTGTTCGGCCAGTCATCAGCCCGAAACCACTGGCAGGGAATTGGTTCCTTGTGGCACTGTGATTTCGGGGGAGGCCGCAAGCTCGGCAGCAGGTTGAAGGCTGGGGCGAAAACGCCGGAGTCGCAGGCTGTTGCTGACGACCGACACGCTCTCGAGAGCCATGATCGCACTGGCCAGCATGGGATTGAGCAGCAAACCGAGGAGGCTGGCAAGGGCCCCAGCGGCGATGGGGATGGCCAGGACGTTGTACAGAAACGCGAACGCGAGGTTTTGACGAATGGTTCGCAGGGTGCGTCGCGACAGTTCGATGGCCGTCACGACACTGGCCAGGTCTCCCCGCAGCAGGGTGATATCGGCGGCCTCGAGCGCGACATCGGTCCCGGTCCCCATCGCGAGCCCAACATCAGCCTGCGCCAAGGCCGGGGCGTCGTTGATACCATCGCCCACCATGCCGACCCGGGCCCCGGCCTGCTGTCTCTGGGCGATGCGCTCGGCTTTGCCCGCAGGCAACACTCCCGCCCAGACCTCTTCGATCCCCAGGGAGCCCGCCACGACCCGTGCTGTTTGCTCGTTGTCGCCTGTGAGCATGACCAGTTTGAGCCCGAGTTCCTTCAGGCGACCGAGGGCCTGCGCCGCCCCGGGCTTGATGGGATCGGTGATTCCCAGCACGCCCCGGCAGACTCCATCGGCGGCGACGATCACCACCGTTTGTCCCGCGCGGGCCAACCGCTCGGCATGACTTTCACACTGACCCAGGGCGATCCCCGCCTGGCCGAGACAGGCAGCATTCCCCACGACGACCTCCCGTGGCCCGTTGGGACCGGGAACGGTCGCAGAGATTCCCAGGCCAGGCAGGGCTTCGAAACGGGTGGGGGGCGCGGGGCTGAGCCCCAGTTGTCGGCCGGCCCGGACAATGGCCTCGCCGACGGGATGTTCGGAGTGCAACTCGGCTCCCATGGCGAGACCGACCAGTTCACGGCGGGTCATAGTGGGGGCGTCGCCGGGAGCGGAGATCGACACGACCTCAACCAGTTCGGGGCGTCCCTGGGTGAGAGTGCCGGTCTTGTCGAAGACGATCGTATCGAGGCGACAGGCGGTTTCGAGGGCCTCGCCATTCTTGATGAGCACGCCCAACTCGGCGCCACGACCGGTCCCGACCATGATGGCCGCGGGTGTGGCCAGCCCGAGTGCACAGGGGCAGGCGATAATGAGGACGCTGACCGCGCAGCCCAGGCCGGTCCGCAGGGCCGTCTCGGGCGGGCCCAGCCACCACCAGGCCAGAAATGTCAGGAGAGAAACCAGCAGCACGGCGGGCACGAACCATGCGCTGACAAGATCGGCCAGGCGGGCGATGGGGGCCTTCGACCCCTGCGCGTTCCGCACCAATTGGACGATCTGGGCGAGAACGGTTTCCGTGCCGACCTTGTGGGCAGTGAAGCGAAAGCTTCCGGCGCGGTTGAGTGTGCCTCCGACGACCGCGGCTCCGGCTCGTTTCTCGACTGGAGCAGCCTCACCGGTGAGCATCGATTCATCGACGCGGCTGCGTCCATCGAGCACGGTCCCGTCTGCGGGGACGCGTTCGCCCGGACGCACCAGCACGATGTCGCCGGGGACGACTTCGGTGATGGGAACGCGTTGCTCTGTGCCATGGCGTTCCACCGTGGCAAAGCGGGCCTGCAGGCCCATCAGCTGGCGAATGGCCTGCGAGGTTTTGCCACGGGCCCGCTCCTCCAGCAGTCGGCCGAGCAGGACGAAAAATGTGATGGTCGCGGCAGCCTCGAAATACACGGGAGGCTGCCCGCCGTGACCGTCGTGGCTGCCGTTCGACAGCCAGGGCTGCCACTCCCGGGGGAGCAGAATGGCCAAGACACTTGCGAGATAGGCGCTGCCAGTTCCCAAGGCGATGAGGGAGTGCATGTCGGCGGTGCCATGGAGCAGATTGCGCCAGGCTCCCTTGAAGAACGGGGCTCCGCACCAGAAGACAACCGGGGTGGTGAGAATCCACAGCAGCAGATTGCTGCCGGGAAAGCTGACGTGGGCCATACTGATGGCCACGACGGGGACGGTGAGCAGCCCGGCCCAGAACAGCGTGCGACGCTGGCGGGAGAGTTCAACCTCGTGAGGATCGGAAGCCGGTTCGTCGCCAGAGGTCTGCGAGTGAGCTTCGAGCCAGGCGTGTTCCGAGACGGGTTGGGCGCGGTAGCCGGCCTTCTCGACCGCCAGCTGGAGTGCCTCGAGTGGGGCGCTCGCTTCAACGCGGGCTTCGTGACTGGCGAGGTTAACCGAGACTTGGCTGACTCCCGGGACCCCTCGGAGTGCCGACTCGACCCGGGCGACGCAGGCGGCACAATGGAGACCGTCAATCGCCAGCAGCCGCGACTGAACATCTGTGTTGGCGGCGATCATTCAATTCTCGGCCGAAGGGCGCAGTGTGAGCGGGGAGAACGATGGTTCATTCTATACGCCGGTCCGGGCGTCCGCCGCGAAACTGGCGGTGGGAAATCCCGAATCTGCTGTGAACAACCACCGGCGTTCAGTTCGTGCGGCCGTCTGGATGCGGTACCATTTCCCGCCCCCCGCCCTGAGGGGTGTTGGGGGCCTATCGAACCACAATTGGCGGAAGGAGCCTCTCCATGGATTCCGGACCCGAGAACGGCGTGTCATTTCCGGCACGTCGTCGCGAACCCGACCGCCCGCGCCCCGACCGCGTTCCCCCCCAGAATCTGGAGGCCGAAAAGGGCCTGCTCGGCTGCATTCTGCTCGAGAACACCGTTTTCGACGACATTGCCGACCGGCTGCTGCCCGATCACTTTTACCTCGACAGCCACCGGCGGATCTTCGCAGCCATCAAGCGGTTGCACGATCAGGGGAAGCACGGATTTGACGCGGTCACGATTGCCGAGGAACTAGAGCGAGCTGGGAGCCTGGTCGACTGTGGTGGGCCGGCGTACCTGTTGGAGATTCTCGACAGTGTTCCGAATGCCGCTCATGCCCGATATTACTCGGAGATTGTGCGGGACAAGGCGGTCCAGCGGCGGTTAATTACCGCTTGTACGGAGGTGCTGACCCACGCTTACGACGAGTCGGAGACCACGGAAGACCTGCTGAACCTCGCGGAGCGGGAGATTTTTCAGATCCTGGAGCAGCAAGAAGGGGTCGAGAAGCTGCATTTGAAGGAGGTGTTGGTCGAGGCGTTTGCCCGCATCGAGCACCGGATGTCGCTGCGGGGGGCAGTCAGCGGGGTGAGCACCGGATTCCGGGACCTGGATGCCCGCACCAATGGCCTGCAGGCTGCCGAATTGATCATCCTGGCCGCTCGCCCATCGATGGGCAAAACCGCTTTCGTGCTCAATCTTGCCCACGCGATTGCTGAGCGGAGCCAGAAAGGGGTCGCGGTTTTCAGCCTCGAAATGTCGCGGCACGAATTGGCCGAGCGATTGATCTGCATTCGAGGCCGGCTGGATATGCAGGCGCTCCGCAAGGGGGAACTGGCAGAACATGAATACGACCTGTTGATGCGAACCTTTCAGGAACTCTCGGAGCTCCCGGTCTTCATCGATGACCAGGGAGGGCGGAACATGTCGCAGATCAACGCGATTTGCCGGCGGCTGAAGCGGAAGAACAACCTGGGCGCGGTCATTATCGACTATTTGCAGCTGGTGGAGCCCGAAGACAAGCGGGCACCGCGTGAGCAGCAGATTGCCGGGATCACCCGTCGGCTGAAGTTCATGGCCAAAGAGCTGGAGGTGCCTGTCGTCGCGCTGGCACAATTGAATCGCGGTGTGGAGTTACGGGAAGACAAGCGACCCAAGCTGGCAGACCTGCGGGAAAGCGGCGCGATCGAGCAGGATGCGGACATCGTGATGTTTCTACACCGTCCAGAGATGTATGACCCCAATGACAGTCCCGGGTTGGCGGAGATTATTGTGGCGAAGCACCGCAATGGCCCAACCGGGATTGTCAAACTGACGTTTAAGAAACAGTTCATGGAGTTCGAAGACCATGTCGCGGTGGAAGAGCCCTCGGGAGGCTATTTCCCGGGACAATGATAGGGAGGCCCAAATGGGATGGTCCTCCCGAATGGGATCGTCCAGATGTGCGACAGGACTCGATTTGGCACGGAGGCCGGCCGGGATCCGGTCAACAGGCGCCGGGATGGGCCAGCGCGTGTTTCAGGGAGAGGCCAGCGCCTTGGCTTATGGGGGGGAACAAGAAACCGGAGTTATGCATCCCCCGAGGCGGCTGGCTTCCTGCGGTCGCGCGTTTCGGCAGTTTAAAGCGTCGGACCAATCGCCCACGGCGCGAACTCGTCGTCTCCGACTCCCTGTGCCTCGCTCTTGGTCTGTTCCCCGCTGGCCACAGCGATGATTTTCTCGAAAATCTCTCGTCCAACTTCCTCGACGGTCTCCCCTTCCAGAATAGTCCCGGCATTGATGTCCATGTCTTCGACCATTCGCTCATACATCGGGGTATTTGTGGCCACCTTGATCGAGGGGACCGGCTTACATCCAAAGCAACTTCCCCGCCCCGTGGTGAAGACCACCATGTTGCAGCCCCCGGCAACCAGTCCCGTGACTGAAGTTGGGTCGTAGCCCGGGGTGTCCATAATCAGGAAGCCTCGCGATTTGATCGGTTCGGCGTATCCATAGACACATCGCAGCGCCGTCGTTCCCCCCTTTGCAATCGCCCCCAGCGACTTCTCGTAGAT
>CAIUHT010000959.1 GCA_903898975.1 uncultured Planctomycetaceae bacterium | reverse complement strand
GAATCTGTCCATCTTCCCCGTATTCGCCGTGCAGGGCCAGAAAGGCTACATCGACTTCCGACCAAGGTCCCTGGGCGAGATTGGCCGGCGTGGGATCGAACTCGATCACGCGGTGCCCGAGGCTCCTCAAAGCCGCAGCCACCGCAGCGCCACTTTTCAGGCTGACAGCCCGCTCAGCCGACGGGCCTCCCGCCAGGACGGCCACGGTGGCGGGAACATTTCGACTCGATTCAGCCACAGACACTGTGTCGCCTCCCTGCGATTCGGGCGGGACACCGGCTTCCTGACCTGTCCCGGGGGGCGTGCTGTTACCAGATTTGAACTTCCAACTCCAGATCGATTCCGAACTGCTCAGCCACCTTGGACCGAGTCAGATCGATCAGCCTGAGCACATCGCGGGCCGTCGCCCCGGGCGACGTCACAATGAAGTTCGCATGCCGGTCGCTCACCTCGGCCTGCCCGATCCGGGCCCCCTTGAGGCCCGCCTGATCAATCAACAGCCCGGCACTCAAACCACGCGGGTTTTTGAAGATACACCCCGCCGACTGGAAGACCATGGGCTGGGTCGCCTTCTTCATGATCCAGAGGGTCCGCATGCGATGTGCAATCGCCTCGGGCTGGTCGGGGGTCAATTCGAGTTCAGCCCCCAGCAGAATCAGCTCATTCAGGCTGCTGTGGCGGTAGGAGAAACCAAGTTCCTCCCCCTTGCGGGTCATCCGCTCACCCGTGGCGGTCAAGACCTCGACCGAGCGGACAAATTGCCCAATCTCACCACTCTTGCCCCCGGCATTCCCCCGCAACGCTCCGCCGATGGTGCCAGGAATTCCCACCAGGGTGTCCAGCCCCCCGAGGCCGGCCCGCACACTTGCGGCGATGGCGTGCGACAGCAGCGCTCCCGCCCCGGCCCGCAAGGTCTGGCCGTGCACCTCGACCGCGGTGAACGCCTCGTTCTCCAGCTGCAGAACGACCCCGCTGACCCCCTCGTCCCGGACCAGCAGGTTTGAGCCGCTCCCCAGCACGCGGATGGGAATCCCGCTTCGGTGACAGCCTGTGACCACTCCGGTCAACTCCGCCAGGTTGCGGGGCCTGACGAGATACTGAGCCGGCCCTCCCACCCGCAACCAGGTGTGGGCAGCCAAGGGGACATCGCGAGTGATGATGTCAGAGAAAGCGTCGAGTTCGTACATGATGCAGCCGATGGATGTCGCCGGCTCCCATGACAAGCAGCACGTCGCCCGGCTGGAGAGAATCGTCTAAAGTTGCGGGGAAAGGGTCAAGGTTAGGCAGCAGGAATCCCCGCCCCCCCCGTTCCGACACTCTCCTTGCGAGGCGGGCCGAGACTTCAGTCGCCGCCCCGCTGGAGAGTTGCTCGCGAGCGGTAAAGACCGGGGCAATGTGGCATTCTTCCGCAGCAGCCAGGGCGTGGGCGAAGTCGTCAAACAGGGCCTCGGTGCGGGAGGCCTGATGCGGCTGGAACACCACCACCAGTCGACGGCCCGGAAAGACCGCCCGCGCCGCCGCCAGGGTGCTGGCGACCGCCGTGGGGTGATGGGCATAGTCATCCACGTGCGTCACGCCCCCCCAGGTTCCCAGCACCTCGAATCGTCGGTGCAGTCCGGGAAAGGTGGCGATCGCCTCGCAGGCCCGATCCGCCGTCACCCCAACCTCGGCACACAGGGCCAGGGCGGCGAGGCTGTTCCGCACATTGTGCCGACCCGGGAGTGGCAGCCTCACCCGGCCCCACAAGCG
>CAIUHT010000958.1 GCA_903898975.1 uncultured Planctomycetaceae bacterium | reverse complement strand
TCTTCTGTGCAGGAGGGTCGTCAGCCCGCACCGCAGAGTGTCCCAGCCCGGCACTGGTCGCCAGGCCACCCGCCCAGGCCATCCAGCCCCACAGCGTCAGCGCGCGCGCCAGTGAGCGCGCCAGGCGGCTTCCCGTCCACGGCCCCCGGTAGAGGCTTGCCTTGCTTCCAGTCGAGCGGGAGCACGGTGAGTTGGCCACGGGACGCGGTGTGTCAGCCGAACATGGAGACGCAGACATGGAACCTCTCCCGAAAAGAACCGGACCCGGGGTGGGGCCAACGCGGTCGCGGGTGTGCCGACTTGGCACACTCTCGAAGTGAGAAGTCGAGGCGCACGGAGGGGTCAGCCAACGAAGCACGACGCTTGTAGTCTGAGGACGGCGTGTGACGTTGCGGCGCCGTCAGCCATCGGCGGGGGGCGGAGCGACGGGGGGGCGGGGTGGTTTGGGGCGACCACGCCCGGGTCCGGGGCCTGGCCCACCAGGGGGGCCTCCCCCCACGGGGGGGCCGGGCCTCCGGCGCTCAAATTCGTCATCCAGGCCCGTCCCTCGGCCGGGGGTCGCCCGGACGGGAGTTCCTTCCCGTCCGGGGGGGCCTCCGCCCGGGCCAGGTCCGCCCGGTCGCCCGGCACCAAACAACCCCTGCGAGCGAGCCAGTTGCCCCCTCAGAAACTGCATCATGATGGGGGGCAGATTGCCCGCCATGGTCTGGTCGCGCCCCTGGGTCCGCATGTAAAGCTGCCGCAGGCGCCGGTCCTGCTCACTGTACGGCCGGCGCATCACTTCATCCTGCTGTTCGCCCGTCATCTCGATGAAGAACTTCTCAAGTTCCTCGCCGGGAATCTGGTCTTCCTGTTCCCGCACCGCCAACTGCAGGCTCACGGCGATCATCCCCAGCATGCGGGAGAGTCGGACGCGGGGGTCGGGATCGCGCAGCACGGCCCGCTGGGCCGGGTCGGGGAGAGTCGTCAGCAGTTTCTCGCCAAACTCGGGGCTCAGCCAGTCGGGGGGAAAGTTGCCCGAGAAACCGCGCCGCAGGATGTAGAAATACCTGGGCATCCCCGTGCGGGAACTCAGGTCGGCCTCGCTCACGTATCCCTTCGCCTGCAACTCGGTCCCCAGCAGATCGAAGAATTTCTCGAGCACCGCCGGTTCGAGAGGACTGCGGCGACGGCGCGGAGTGCCCGTGTCGGTCGACCGCTGTTGCCGGGCCATGAGGTCGGCCACCAGCTTCCGACGGCGGGTTGAGTCGGGTTGCTCAGCCAGATCGGACCGCTGGCCAGGGGTCAGGGTCTTCAGCCACTCGAAGTAGTTGTCCATGACCCGGTTCAGTTGCCCGTCTCGGGCCTGGTCCTCCCGCAGGTCGGTCCTGAGTTTGCGCAGTGCCCACTTCTTGTCTTCCGACAGCCCGCGAAATCGCTTCAGGTTCCGTTGGACCTGCTCCCGCTCGGTCGCCGTCATCGACTTGAGCTTTTCCCAATTCGCCTTGTCGCGGTCTGTGTCGGCCCAGGCCGCGCCAGCTCCGCCCGGCAGCCACAGCAGTCCCGCCAGCACTCCCGCCAGCAGTCGCAGCCACGATCTCCCCGCCGCGCGACGGGTCACCACGTCAGGGGTTGGCATGCGGTTCCTCCGGGTCGGCGAATTCCTTGATGTCGGCCAGCTTTTGCAGATACTCGGCATCCTCGGCCTCGAGGTACTTGTCGAGTTCGGCGACAATTTCGTAATCGCGGAGCAGTTCGTCGGTCTCGTTCGGCACCACGTAGCCCGCGACCACGTAGCCTCCCACCAGTGCCAGTGAGACCAGCCCTACCGCGAACGACCACCACAGCGTCCGGTTCCGCGCCTTCAGCGGGGCCAGGGGGTCGACTTCCTCATCTCCCAGCTCGGCCCCAATCACCAGGCTCATCGTCTCGGTGACGAACTGCTCGCCCACCTGTTGCTGCGGCAAGTTGTCGAGCAGGTCCCAGGTGCGGGCCAGCATGTCCACATCGTGGCGGGCCACCGGACTGCGGCCCAGCGCCAGTTCAATCTCGCGGATCTGCTGCGGATCCAGTTCGCCATCGAGGTACGCCACGAGATTCTCCCGTTCCTCACCACTCAGTCTTGTGATCTTGGCCATGCGTCACCCCGCCGATTCCCGAGCTCCCCGCAGCGTCCCCTGCCGCACGTACGGTTCCAGCCGGGCCCGCAGGTTCTCGCGAGCCCGCGCCAACAGCGATTTGACGGCAGGGACCGACAGTTGCAGCGTTGCGGCAATGTCGGTGTAGCTCATCTCCTCGAACTTGCTCAGCAGCACCGCCATCCGCTGGCTGTCGTTCAGCGTAAGCAGCGCCTCTTGAACAACGGTCTGGAGTTCGGTCCGCGCGACCTGCCGGGCAGGCATCAGCGACGACGACGCGGCCAGCGACTGCTCGAGCGGACGGTCCCCCGCGTTCTCTCCCGATTTCAGGTCGACGACCCGCCGCCGCCCCTCGTCTCGCCGCCGGTTGCTGGCCAGGTTGTTTGCGATCTGGAACAGGTAGGTCGAAAACCGCGCCGTCACTTCGTAGCCGTGCCGGGCCTTGTAGATGCGCAAAAAGACTTCCTGCGCCAGATCTTCGGCCCCCTGCCGATCGTCGATCAGGTGGGTCAGCACCCCCACCAGCCGCTCGTGGTAGATGGTGACCAATTGCGAAAAGGCCTGGTCATCTCCCTCCTTGACACGCAGCATCAGCCGGGCATCGGGGTCTTTGACCGCGAGCGTCGCCGCCGCACTCTTCTCGGGGACCGGCTCTTTGTGTTTCGCCACGCGATTGTCCAGCGACCAGGCTACGAAACGTCAGGCAACCACTCGCCCATCTCCACCCCCCCACAGCATCACTTGACTGCCTCACCCGGCACATCGATTGCCGTCCCTCGAGCGCGGCACCACTGGGCGGAGTGGCGGCACCGGGCCAAGTGGTGGCACCGGGATTCCCTCCCGCATTACCCTGATCGGAAGTTTAACCGCCGCAGTCGAGCGACGCGAGTGGCGCACTCCGTGCACGCCGGCAACTGGCCCCCCCGTTTGCCCTGCCGCTGGTCGCCTTCCCCCCCCGTCTCGTGACCCACGCGACGTAAAAAAACCCGCGGCATCCGGTAGGATCCCGCGGGGGTAATTCCTGTCAGGCACATTGATGATTGGCGGCATCAATGGCGAGTGCCCTCGGAGGGACTTGAACCCCCATGAGCGTTAAGCTCACTAGGACCTGAACCTAGCGCGTCTGCCAATTTCGCCACGAGGGCTGGCCGCAGGAATCAGTCTGTTCTACCCGCCCATTCCCCCTGCTGCAAGTCCGCCGGGGTTCAATTTGTGGGGAACTGCCGCCCCGACCCTTCAGCAGTCTCCCCCACCGCAAACTTCTCCCCCCGTTTCCTCCCCGCTACGATCGCGTTTGTCCGGACTGTCGTTCTCCTT
The DNA here is from genome assembly GCA_903898975.1 of uncultured Planctomycetaceae bacterium. Taxonomy (GTDB): domain Bacteria; phylum Planctomycetota; class Planctomycetia; order Planctomycetales; family Planctomycetaceae; genus UBA10511. The sequence goes on along the minus strand of CAIUHT010000958.1, from coordinate 1,601 downwards.
GGTTCTCTCGCCCCGCAGGTGCCGTATGACCGCTGACCCGTCCACTCGTCTCGATCGCCGGGCGTTTCTCGCCAGCGGCTCCCTGGCGCTCGCCGGGCTGGCGGCGACCCGGTTCGCCCCCACTCCACTGTTCGCCGCGAACGCCCCCGACACTGCCTGGGGGGGCTTCAAGATGGGCATCCAAAGCTACTCGCTGCGGGGCTTTGATGTGCTGAAGGCGATGCAGGCCTCGGCGAAGCTGGGGCTCAAGCACTGGGAGACCTTCCCCGGCCACATCAAGGTGGGAACGGTTCCCGCCTATGTCGCCGAGCAAAAGGGGCACCTCGAAAAGGCCGGGATCACCCTCATGGCCTACGGTGTGGTCGAGTTCGACGGCGATGAAGCGAAAGCCCGTCCCATCTTCGACTTCGCCAAGGCGATGGGGATCAGCTCCATCAGCGCCAACCCCAAGAAAGACGAGGTGACGTTCAAGCTGCTCGACAAGCTGGTCGAGGAGTACCAGGTCAACATCGCCATCCACAACCACGGCCCGGGCGCCCTCTACGACAAGATCGCCGATGTTGTCAACGCGGTGAAGGATCATCACCCCCGGGTGGGGGCCTGCGTCGATACCGGGCACTTTCTCCGCAGCAAGGAAAGCCCCGTCGAGGCCCTCGAGCGGCTCAAGGGGCGGGTCTTTGGCGTGCACCTGAAAGATGTGAAGGATGCCAAGGTCTTCAAGATTGTGGGTGAGGGAGATCTTGACGTCGCGGGAGTGCTGAAGACTCTGAAGGCGCAGAAGTACGAACACTGCCTCGCCCTTGAGTACGAAGAGAACCCGGAAAACCCGGTTCCCGACCTCGAGATCTGCCTGGCCAACGTCAAAAAGGCGCTGGCGACTCTCTAACCGGTCCCGGGCGGGTGTCTTTGACTTCGACCGGCCCGGTCTCTCACGAGATCGGGCCGGTTTCGTGTCGCTTACCGGAGATCTGAATGTCGCTCTCTGCCAATGCCCCGCTTCCCACGACGTCGAGTTCCAGTTCTCTCCCCGGGCCCGCCGCGCAGGCCGCGGGTTTCCCTCTCTCGCGTCGCGGCTTTCTCTCGGGAGCCCTCGCCGCCGGGGGGCTCGCCGCGACCAGCCTGATGGCGCGCTCCCCCCGGGTCACTCACGCCGCACCGCTTGACCGGGCCCTCGTGTCGATCACCTTCGATCTCGAGATGAGCCGGAATTTCCCCCAGTGGGAGCAGACCCACTGGGACTACGAAAAGGGGAATCTCGACGGCGAGACCAAGCGGTACTCGGTCGAGGCGGGCCAGCGGGTTCGCGACCGCGGGGGAGTGATCCACTACTTCTGCGTGGGGCGGGTGCTGGAACAGGAACAGGTCGACTGGCTGGGAGAACTGGCCCGGGCCGGGCATAAGATTGGCAACCACACCTACGACCATGTGAACCTGCTGGCGCAAAAGCCAGCGGACATCCAGTTCCGTTTTCAGCGGGCCCCGTGGCTGATGCGGGGGCAGACTCCTGCCGAGGTGATTGCCGACAACGTCCGGCTCTGCTCGACCGCGATGCAGCAGCGACTGGGGCTGACCGCCGCCGGTTTCCGCACACCGGGAGGCTT
>CAIUHT010000957.1 GCA_903898975.1 uncultured Planctomycetaceae bacterium | reverse complement strand
GACCGGGAGGAGCCATCCGTTCGGCATCCGAGAACCCGGTGCCAATCGAGAATCGTCGGCCATCGGCCAATTCACACACCAGGGCCCCGAGTCGCCCCTTGTGTCGCCCCGCCCCCGGCACATGCTCGATCACCCGGGCCTCTCCGTCGAGAAACTGCTTCACCTTGAGGAGCGTTGTCGACCGACCGGGCACATACAGCGAGCCTGGTTGCCGCAACATCAACCCCTCTCCTCCCAACTGCTCCACCCGCGACAACTCGTCGCGCAGATGATCGACACTCCGGCAACGCTCCTGGTGATGGACCCGGGTGAATTCCGAGACATTCCGGGCGAGCAGTGCCGCCAGTTGCTGTTGCCGGTCTTCGAACGGATCGGGAAGGGCCGGCAGATCGAACACGACATACTTCAATTCGCGCCAATGCTCGCTGCGATCGCGACGGCGGACGATGCTGACCGCGCGCTGGAACCGGCGGCGGTCGAGCCAGAGTTCGCCATCGAGGGGAACGTCAGGGAGACCGGCGGTAAACCACTCGGGTGCGAGAAACTCATTCCCCAGTCGTGACACGAAGGTCTGCCCATTCCAGTACGCCCGTACGCCATCGAGCTTTTCACTCATCCACCAGCCGGTGATATCCGACTCACCGGTCCAGCGTTCCGCGAGCAGCAGGGGGAGCGACTTTTCCGACGCCCCGTCTTCTCCCGCCGCCTCATCGGTCCGGGGTGCCGCAACGGGGCGCTCGGGCGCCCCCACCCGGGCGAGTTCGGCTGCTTCACCCCGCAGTTTCTTGAGGTGCTTGCAGGTCCGGCGTTCAATGGCGACCGACTGGTTCCGCCACGCGGGGCACGAGCAGGAATAGACCCCTCCGGTATTCTTCAATACATAGGGTCTCGCTCCCGAACCCGACATCTCGACGCTTTCACCATCGACCAGATCTGCCATCTGCCGCTCCCCTCGCGGAATGAGCCAACCGTGGAACCATGCGCATCCAGAGACAATTAAAACTCCGGGCGGCGACAATTGGAAATCCCGGTTGGGGCATCGCGAACGCCAGCCTCCCGGAAGCCGGCTGAGCGGTTCTGGGGAGGGGAACGGAACCCGATGGGAGATGGGAACCGAAACATGTTCGGACCGGGGGAGACTGGAACGGTCCAGACTTCGAACAGTTCAATCGCACACCGAGGGTCTGTCACGAGGAGAATCTCTCGACTCTGTCCGCTTCCCCAAACGGACCACCGTCAAAAAAGTTGCCAAGACCAAACCACGGAGGAATATCAAAAAAAAACACCCCACCGATGGCAGCACCACAGGTGGGGTGAATGAACAGCGACTCCGACGGGACTTGAACCCGCGACCTCTGGCGTGACAGGCCAGCGCTCTAAACCGACTGAGCTACGGAGCCGTGTATGAGGGCCCCATTCTATCGACTGTCGGCAGGCCGTCAACTCACTTGACGGGCTGTTTTCCACGGCATACCGTCGCGCTCAGCCCAAACCCCTTGCCCGGGAGAGTTTTGTGAGTTGCAACGGTCGTGTCGCCCTCATCACTGGCGTGAATGGTCAGGACGGTTCCTACCTGTCGGAACTGCTTCTGGACAAAGGTTACGTGGTGCACGGGTTGGCCCCCTATCTGCGCTACGGTCAGCCGGTCGATCCCCGGGTCACGTTTCACAGCAGTGACCTCTCGGACGGTTCGAATCTTCCCGAAATTCTTGATACCTGCCGGCCCGACGAAGTCTATCACCTGGGGGCTCAAAGCCACGTCAAGCTCTCATTCGAACTTCCCATCCATACAGTCGATGTCACAGGGCTCGGAACGCTGCGTGTGCTCGAAGCGATCCGCCAGCATCAACTCCGCACCAGTCGGCAGGTCCGCTTCTACCAGGCCTCGTCCAGCGAAATGTTCGGCCGGATCGTCGAGACGCCCCAAACCGAAACCACCCCATTCCATCCCCGCAGCCCCTATGGCTGTGCCAAGGTTTACGCCCACTGGCAAACCATCAATTACCGCGAGTCCTACGGGATGTTCGCCTGCAGTGGCATCCTGTTCAACCACGAATCGCCCCGCCGGGGAGAAGCGTTCGTCACCCGCAAGATCACTCTTGCCGCCACCCGCATCAAGCTCGGCCTGCAGTCGGAACTCCGGCTGGGGAACATTGAGGCCGAGCGGGACTGGGGCTTCGCCGGTGACTACGTCGAGGCGATGTGGCTGATGCTGCAACAGCCCACCCCCGAAGACTACGTCATCGCCACGGGGGAGAAACACTCGGTCCGCGAATTCCTGGTCGAGGTCTTCGGCCACCTCGATCTCGACTGGCAGAAATACGTTGTGATCGACCCCGCCTTCTATCGCCCGGCCGAGGTCGACATGCTGCAGGGGGACGCCAGCAAGGCCCGCCGGCAACTCGGCTGGCAGCCGAAGGTGTCACTCCGCGAGCTGGCCCGTATGATGGTGGAATCGGACCTGTTGCTGGCACGCCGGGAGGCGGCGGCGGCCCAGGCCGGTTGATGGCCATCGTTCCTCTTCCTGTTCTACGCTTTCTCGACAGACGACTTTCGCGCCGGGCCCGCCCCGGCACCCCATCGTGATGACATCCGAGCGCGCTCAGCCGGTTCCCAGTCGCGATCCTGCTCTCCCAACCCTCGACTCTCCTGGACTTGAAGAACGTCTCGCCTCGGCGGGGTTCCGCGATGTGTCCACGGCAGCCGAGCGGCTGCGACAGCTGTTCGCCCCCCCTCCCTCTGCCGACCTGCTGCAGGTGGTCGTCCCCACCCTGCTGGTCTGTCTCTCCGACTCGGCGCAGCCCGATCACGTTCTGCTCAATTTCGAGCGGTTCGTCCACAACGTTCCCGACCGCGAGGCGCTTTGGAAGACCCTGGCCGCGAATCCCCGGGGGATTGAGATCCTGATCCGGCTGTTCATCGGCAGCCAGTTTCTCACCGACATTCTCCTCTGCAACCCCGGTTATCTCGACCGGTTGATGGAGCAGAAGCGGCTGGCCGACCTCAAGAGCGTCCAGCAGCTCTATATTGAAGCCCAGGGGGCGATGCTGGGGATCACCGATCCCGAACTGCAACTCGACGCCCTTCGCCGGTTCCAGCGTTGGGAATTGCTGCGCATTGGACTGTGTGACTTTTTCGGCCTGTTCGATCTCCGCCGCGTCACGACCCAGCTGTCACTGCTGGCCGATGCCCTCACCCGGGCCTGCCTCACCCACGCCTGTTCCGACTCGGACCCTTCGGAAGAGGGCTTCTGCGTCATTGCGATGGGGAAACTCGGCGGTGAGGAACTCAACTACAGTTCGGACATCGACCTGCTCTTCGTGGCTGCGAACAACTCCTCGACCCACTGGCGGATCGGCCAGAAACTGATCAAGGCCCTCACCGGAGTCTCGGCCGCTGGTTTCATGTACCGTGTCGACATGCGGCTGCGGCCCTGGGGCCGGGCGGGAGAACTTGTTTCCGCCGTCGACAGCCACCTGCAATACCTCGCCCAGCACGCCCGCCTCTGGGAAAAGCAGGCCCTGTTGAAGGCCCGCGTGATCGCCGGCGACCTGGCCCTGGGGAATGACTTCCTGCGCCGGGCGGCACAGTACGTCTACCAGTCCCCCCCCGACCAGGTCCGCGAAGCGGTCCGCACGATGAAGGCGAAGATCGAGGATGATCTCCGCAAGAAGGGCCGGCTGTGGGGCGAGGTCAAGCTGGGCGAGGGCTCCATCCGCGACATCGAGTTCGTCGTGCAGTATCTGCAGCTCGTGCACGGCGGGGGCCAGCCCGCCGTGCGCAGCTTCCAGACTCTCGACGCCCTCGTCCGCCTGGCCGACCTGGGCTTCCTGCATGCCGACGAATACCGGCTGCTCAGCGACGGCTACGTCTTCCTCCGCTCGGTCGAGCATGCCCTGCAATTGATGCACAACAAGCAGGTGCACGAGCTCCCCCGCGACCCGGCCGAGCTGGGATACCTCGCCCGCCGGCTCGACTTTCCCAACAGTGAACACTTCCTGTCACAGTACCAGAAACACCGTGAGTCGGTCCGCCGGGTTTACAACCGTTACCTGGGGGACCGCGACAAGGTCCGCGAGCAGGAACAGCAGCAGACCCTTCCCCAGCTCAACCGTCACCTCGCCCGCCTGAGAGACGACTATTCCAGGGCGTTCAGCGAGCCCGATATTGAGCATCACGCCCGGCTTGCCGAGCAGGTGACCGCCGCCCAGCCGGTGATTGTCGAGGCCCTCCCCGAGAACAACGACTGGCGGGTCACCATCGTCGGCTATGACTACCCGGGCGAACTCTCGCTGATTGCCGGCCTGCTGCTGCTGTATGGCTTCGACATTGTCGAGGGGCAGATCTTCACCTACGCCCCCCTCGCGCCCGCACAGTCGGAGGGGACAAAGCGCCCCACGAGCCGCCCCGCCTGGTCGCGGCAGGCGTTTCGCCGCCCGATGAATCGCCCGGAGTCGGGTGATCGGACGGCGACGGGAGATCATCGGGCCAAGATCGTCGATGTCTTCACGGTCCGCTCAACCGTGGGACCGGTCACCCCCGAACTCTGGGCGTCGTATACCAATGACCTGCGAGAACTGCTGCGGATGCTGCAGGCCGGGCAGCGGGAAGAGGCGCACGGCTCGGTCCTGAAGCGGGTTGCCGCCCGCCTGCGTCCCCAGGTCCGCCATGAGCCGAGTGTGCTCTATCCCCTCGACGTACAGATCGACAACAGCTCCTCCGATGAGTACACCAAGCTCGTCATCCAGGGGCAGGACACGATGGGGTTCCTGTACGAGCTGACCAACGCACTCGCCCTTTCGGGGGTCTATATCTCTCAGGTGCGTGTCCTCTCGGAAGGGAACCAGATCCACGACACCCTGTTCGTCACCGATGCCCAGGGGCAGAAGATCACCGATCACCGCCGGCTCTGGGAGCTGCAGGCCACCCTCGTGCTGATCAAGCACTTCACCCACCTGCTGCCGCAATCTCCCAACCCCGAGTCGGCCCTGCTGCACTTCCGCGACTTCCTCACGCAGCTGATGAACCGCGACGACTGGGCGGCCGAGCTGGCCTCGCTGGAACAGTCCGACGTCCTCGAAGCCCTCGCCCGCCTGCTCGGGGTCAGCGACTTCCTCTGGACCGACTTCCTGCGCATGCAGCATGCCAACCTGTTCCCCGTGCTGCGCGACCTGAAG
>CAIUHT010000956.1 GCA_903898975.1 uncultured Planctomycetaceae bacterium | reverse complement strand
CTGGGCGGGGCGGGGCTGGGCGAGCGTTGAAATCGAGGATGGTTGCGGGAGTTACCAGGCGGTCCAGCCACCATCAACGAGCAGGTTTTGTCCGGTGATATAGCTGCTGGCATCGCTGCTGAGGAAGACGAGGGCTCCCTTGAGTTCTTCTGGCCGGCCCATGCGTCCCATGGGGGATTTTTCGCAGAGGCGTTCGACCATTTGGGCGGGGGCCTTTTCGGAGGGGAATGGGCCGGGGCTGAGGCAATTGACGCGGACGCGGTCGCGGGCCCAATAGACGGCGAGATGGCGGGTCATGTGGACGATGCCCCCCTTGAGGGCGTGGTAGCCGACGGGGCTGGCGGCGCAGACCCCGGCATAAGCGTCGGGATAGCTGCCGACGACGCCGTACATGGAGCCCAGCATGACAATGGACCCGGGGGCCTGCCGGGCGACGACATGATCTCGAAACAGGCGGGCGAGGACGAAGTACCCGGTGGCATTGGCGAGTTGGCGGGAGAACTGTTCGGGGGTGACGGAGGTGAGGTCGGCACCGACCGCCTCGTTGCCGTTGTTGATGAGCACATCAATCTGCCCGGTGCAGGCGACCGCCTGGGCGAACCAGGTGGGGCAGTCGTCGGGGCGCTGGTGATCGAGTTCGATTCCGAAGTGCTGTTGGCCGGGGCGGCGGGGGAGGCGGCTGGCCGACTCGCGAGCGCGGTCGGCGTCGCGGCTGGAGACGATGACCTGGGCACCGGCCTCCGCCAGGGCAGCGCCGAACGCGGATCCGAGGTAGCCGGACCCGCCCGTCAGCAGGGCGGTGCGGCCCGTGAGATCGAAGAGTTGGGGAATGGTGGTGGCAGACATGGAGAACCCAGTTCGAGAGGGAGGGGGATCGCCGGGTGACGAGGGGGGAATCGCGAGTGACCGATGGGGCTGCGCGACGCGGAGTGGCTGGAGTGGCCTGATGACTGGGCCGGGCTGATGGGGTGGGGGGGCGTGCGGGGTGGGGTGTCAGCCGTGGCGGCACGTATCGGGCGCGGCACCGACCGGGCGGAACAGGAGCCGGGCGAGGTTTTTGAGCGGAGCGCGTGGAGGCCAGGGGGATGGCCGACGGATCGCGAGTGGGGGGGCGGGCTCTAAAAGTCGTCGTGCAGCAGGTCACTTTCCGTGACGAGGTTGAGGCCTTTTTCTTCGAGGGTCCGCATGGCGAGATCGACATCGTCGACGTAGAGGGCGATGGCTCCTTGCCGATTGCGATAGAGGAGGGGGTAGGTGTACTGGACGTTGACCTCGGCCTGGAGCAGGGCGATGCAGATCTGGAGGTAGGGCTGCGGGTGCTCGGGGAGTTCGACTCCGACGAGGTCGATTTCGGCGAAGGAGAACTCGGAGAGTTCGAGGATTTCGCGGCCCCGATCGGCGTCGTTCACAATGAGGCGGACGATGGCACAATCGACCGAGTTGGCGATGCTGAGGGCGACGATGCGGACCTGGTGGCTTTCGAGGTGCCGCAGGAGCGAATGGAGGCGGCCGACGCGGTTTTCGACAAAGACCGCGAACTGGCGGAGGGTGGGCCAGGAGCGGGCGCGGGCGGTGATTTCCGCCGTGCCCTGTCCACCGGATCCCTCATCGTGCTGCTGATCATCCCGTTTTTTGGACGCCACGAACCATCTCCCGCCGCACGCTTGCAGACCGCGCCTGTCGGGAGGCGCGACCGGGTCCAATGCTGTGACCGGAGGGGAATTCCCACCGGCCTTCATGAGCAGTCAACGTAAGGGAACCCAACCGAAAGTTCAATCTGTGATGAAGGTTGGGGGGGCTGTCGGGGGAAGACTGATACGGGGTGGAGGGGGGAGGGTGGAGAGGGGACGGTGGACTAGGGGTGGGGTTAGCGGAATTCGTGCTGGGGGCCTTCGGGGGCGATTCGTTTGCGGAACAGGGCGACGCTGCGGCCCTGGAGGGGATAGGGCTCGCGGGGATCGTAGGGGGTGACGTTCACGTCTCCGGTGGCGGTGTCGAACAGGCGTTCGATTCCGGCGACGGACCGCATGGCGGGGGGGAGGTGAAAGAGGACGGTATCCCAGTGGGCGTTGAAGAGCACGAGCAGGTGGTCGCCGATGATGCAGGCTCCCTGGTGGTCCAGCTGGCTGCAATGTCCGAGCAGCAGCATGCCCAGGGCCTTGACGTGGCTGGAGTTCCAGTCTTCGACACTCATCTGCTTGCCGTTGCTGTCGAGCCAGTAGACGTCATTGAGTCCATCGGGGCCGCTGCCCTGGAGGAAGTGGCGGCGGGAGAGGGCGGGTTGCTCGGCACGGATGGCGATGAGGCGCTGGGTGAACTGCAGCAGGCCGCGGGCCTCTTCTCGATCGGACCAGTCGATCCACGAGAGGTAGTTGTCTTGGGAATAGCAGTTGTTGTTTCCCTGGGAGGTGTGCCCAACTTCGTCGCCAGCGAGCAGCATGGGGACACCCTGGGAAACCAGCAGGGTGGCCAGCAGGTTGCGCATCTGTCGCCGGCGGAGTTCGACAATCTCGGGGTCGTCGCTGGGGCCTTCGACGCCGCAGTTCCAGCTGAGATTGTCGTTGCTGCCATCGCGATTGGCCTCGCCATTGGCCTCGTTGTGCTTGGTGTTGTAGCTGACGAGATCGCGGAGGCTGAAGCCGTCGTGGCAGGTGATGAAGTTGATGCTGGCCGAGGGGCGGCGTCCATCGTCCTGGTACAGGTCGGCGCTGCCAGCGAGCCGGGTTGCCAGCTCGGCGACGGTTCCGCCGTCCCCTTTCCAGTAGCGGCGGACACAGTCGCGGTAGCGTCCATTCCACTCGGTCCAGATGACGGGGAATCGCCCCACGTGGTAGCCCCCTTCGCCCACGTCCCAGGGTTCGGCGATCAGCTTGACCTGCGAGAGGACCGGGTCCTGGTGGATCACATTGAAGAACCCACTCATGCGATCGACATCACCCGACTGGCGAGCCAGCGCCGCCGCGAGATCGAAGCGAAACCCGTCGACGTGCATTTCGGTGACCCAGTACCGCAGGCTGTCCATAATCAGCTGCAGCACGCGGGGATGACGCACCCAGGGGGTGTTGCCGCACCCGGTGAAATCGCGGTACTTGCGGCGGTTGTCGTGCACCAGGTGGTAGTACGAACTGTTGTCGATGCCGCGGAACGAGAGGGTGGGGCCCCGCTCGTCTCCCTCGGCGGTGTGGTTGTAAACCACGTCGAGAATGACCTCGATGCCCGCGGCGTGCAGGGCCCGGACCATCGACTTGAATTCGATGAGGCGAAGTTCGGGGTCGGTCTCGGAACAGTAGCGGGGCTCGAGGGCGAAGTAACCGAGGGTGTTGTAGCCCCAGTAATTGGTCCGTCCCTGCTTGAGCAGGAAGGGCTCATCGACATGAAAGTGGACGGGGAGCAGCTCGACGGCGGTGACACCAAGTCGCTTGAGGTGAGTGATGGCGGCTTCGGAGGCGAGGCCGGCGTAGGTGCCGCGGAGGCGTTCGGGAACCTGCGGCATGAGGCGGGTGAAGCCCTTCACGTGCAGTTCGTAGATGACGGTCTTTTCCCAGGGGGTGCGGAGCGGGCGGTCTTCGCCCCAGGTGAAAGCGGTGTCGACGACCTGGGCGAGAGGCGCCCAGGGGGCCGAGTCGCGGGAGTCGAGGGAGAGGTCTTCGTGGGGGTGGTTGACTTCGTAGCCGAAGAGCGCGTCGTTCCACTGCACAGTTCGGCCGACGGCTCGGGCGTAGGGGTCGAACAGCAGCTTGTGAGGATTGCAGCGATGGCCCCGCTGGGGGTCGTAGGGGCCGTGGACGCGGTAGCCGTAGAGGGCGCCGGGACGGACGTCGGGGAAGTAGCCGTGGAAGACGTTGAAGGTCCGTTCGGGAAGATCGTAGCGGGCCGCTTCGACGCGATCGTGCGGGTTGTCGAAGAGGCACAGTTCGACGCGGGAAGCGACTTGGGAGAAGAGGGCGAAGTTGACGCCTGTGCCATCCCAGGTGGCTCCGAGTGGCTGCGGTTGTCCGGGCCAGATACGCATTGCGATGGTTCCCCGTGCCGAGATTGTGGAGTGTCAGCCGCCTGAATTCCGGCGCGCGAGTCGACGACCTGCACCGGCGATGGGCGACCGGAGGCGGTGGTGCCGAATTGCGGTGCCGAGTTGCGGTGCCGAGTTGCGGTGGCTGGCCGGGCAGGCGAGCACCGTGGTGGGCCGATCTACGTGTTCCTTGCTGGAGATCGTACCAGAGGTTGGGGGGGTGGGCGATTGCGTCGGCGACTGAGGGAGGAATTCGGCCGGGCGATTCAGGGAAGAGCTGAGTAAGCCGCCAGCGATGCGTGGATCGCCGGTGGCGGGAGGATGCCCGACGGGCGGGGTGGCGACGGGCGGGCGGGGGGTGGGGAGTGTTCGGCTGGGGAGTGGGTGGGTGAGGCGGGTTGTTCCGAGTAAGGTCGCTGCGAGTTGAGCGGTGACTGAGACGGCCGTGACTGAGAAGACTCTTGCTGGCAGGGCTCTTCCTGAGACGGCTGTTACTGTGAGGGCTGTTACTGGGAGGGCTCTTACTGGGAGGGCTGGTCGTAGTCGGTGAGTTGTTTGCTGGGGGATGCGACGCGGAGGGCATTGAGGACCGCGAGGACGTCGATGACTTCCTGCAGGAGGGCCCCGGCGACCGGGGTGAGGCCACCGGTGGCGGCGAGCAGCATTCCACCGATTGACAGCAGCATGCCCCCCACGGCGCTCTGCAGGGCGATCCGCTTCATGCGGGTGCCGATGTGCAGCAGCTCATCGACGCGGGCGAGAGAGCTGTCGAGCACGACGGCGCCGGCGGCCTCGGCGGTGATGTCACTCTGGGTGCCAAACCCGAGGCCGACCGTGGCTGCCGTCAAGGCGGGGGCATCGTTGATTCCATCGCCAACGTACAGGGTGG
>CAIUHT010000955.1 GCA_903898975.1 uncultured Planctomycetaceae bacterium | reverse complement strand
GATCTACGACTACATCAAGCACCACAACGCCAATCCGAAGACTTTCGTCTGGACCAAAAAAGCAGAGGACATTCTGGAAAAAGTCAAACGGGCTCGTGCCGCACTGAATAAGCTCCCATCTGACTGAGACACTACACTAGGCGGGTGACCGCTGCCAAGGGCGCCGCCAGCGATCGCCCCACATGATCTCACCAGAGTTCCCCCCTGCCCTCCTGCCAGGCCTTCCTCTCCATGCCCCGTTCTCTTGTGCTGCGTTGCGTTAGCCTTGCCTCCCTGGTGTGGGCCTGCAGTTTCTTTGGCGTGCTTCCCACCGGGGTGTTTGCCTCAGAGTTTGAGGTCTTGCCTTATCTTCAGAACCCCGCGGCAGACGCGATGACGGTGGTCTGGTTCACCGCCAAGGAACTGCCAGGCACGCTCGAAGTGGCGACCCCCGACGGCCCGGTCCGCTTGACCAGCCAGCCCGAACTTGCCGAAACGCTGCAAGACAACCCCTGGAAGCCCGAGTTCGAACCGGCCCGGGAACGGACCCTGTACCGCCATCGCGTGCGGGTGACCGGGCTGACCCCGGGCACCAGGTACGGCTACAAGGTCTCCCAGCAGGAAGAAATCTTCGAGGGTGCGCTGCAGACCACTCCCGCGGCCAACTCCCCCGTTCGGCTGATTTTTTACTCCGACTCGGAGACCGAACCCGAGTCCTCGACCACCCCTCCTGTCGATTGGCCGGCCCCCCCCGGGGCCAAGCGTCCCGAGGGCCGCACGCGGTACCTGGTCGACCAGACCGAGGGTTATCGCCGTAACCTCGCCGAGATCGAACGCCGGGAACCGCACCTGGTCAGTATTGTGGGCGACCTGGTGGAAACGGGCGGGGAACAACGGGACTGGGATGAGTTCTGGCGGCACAACGCCGGGGAGTATGGCCGGTTGGCCAGTCGTGTCCCGCTGATCGCCGCGCTGGGGAATCATGAGAACTACGCCGGTGCCGGGGGAGGCTACACGGCGAAAGGGGCGAACTTTGCCACGGCGAAGTACCTGACGTATTTCGAGTTCCCGAACAACGGGGCAGAACGGCGTGAGCACGTGGGGCGGTACTATCGCCTCGATTATGGACCGGTCACGGTGCTGTGCCTCGATTCAAGCGACGGTGGCAAGCACCAGACCGAGCAGGACACCAACTTCAACCTGTCAGGAAGCCTGGCTCCCGATTACAACCCGGGGAGCGAGCAGTACCAATGGCTCGAGCGGGAGTTGCCCGCGGCCCGCAAGCGGAGCCGGTTTGTGTTTGTGCAGTTTCACCACACGATGTTTGGCTCGGGGCCCCACAGCGTGCCGCTGGGTCACAAGAATTTCTCGGGCCAGTCGGGCCGGGCGATGCGGGTCTTGCTCCCGCTGCTGCTCAAGCACGGAGTCGATGCGGTCTTCAGTGGGCACGACGAACTGTGGGAGCGATCTGAGGCGTCGGGCGAGCGCCTGCTGCCCGATGGGAGCAAGCGTCCGCACACCATCCATTTCTACGACGTGGGAGCGGGCGGGGACGGCCTGCGGGGTCCGATGGAGGGGCACGAGAACCCGGGCCGCAAGTTCCTGGCCCACCAGGACGCCCCCGAAGTCTGGGAGGGCCTGCGGCTCGTCTCGGGCGGGAAGCACTATGGGCATCTCGAGGTCAATGTCGCCCCGGGCGAGGACGGCCGCTGGCGGGCCGAACTGCTCCCCGTCTACGTGTTCCCCGTGACCGACAGCGAGGGGCGGGTGACCGGCTGGGAGCGGCGGCAGTACGATGACGTGGTGATCCTGCCCGCTCAATGAGTCGGTCATCTGGCCCGAGGTCAACGAACCGGTCGATGAGTCGAGGAGCGAAAGCGCGATGGATCTGATACTGCGGGGCGGCTGGGTCATCGACGGGACGGGAAAGCCCCGCCAGCGGGCCGATGTGGGCCTGATGGGCGACCGGATTGCCGCAGTGGGCGATCTCTCGGCGGCGAACGCCGGGCGGGTCCTCGATGTGACCAACCGCGTCGTCGCGCCGGGCTTCATCGATCTGCACACCCATTCCGATGGCTGGCTGCTGCGGGAATCGAACCTGTTCGCGAAGACCGGGCAGGGATTCACCACCGAAGTGCTGATGGCCGACGGTATTTCCTACGCTCCGGTCCGACCGTCGAACGCCGCCGAGTGGCTCTTCTACCTCCGCTCGCTGAACGGCCTGAGGCAGGATGATTACACGGGCTGGCAGACGCTGTCAGACTATCGCGAGCGACTGCACCAGCGGACCGCGCAGAACTCGGTGCTGCAGATTCCCTACGCCAACCTGCGGGTCAACGCCTGTGGCTGGGGTCGCGAGCCACCCGATGATTTTCAGCTCCGCGAGATCCGGGGCGAAATCGCGCGGGAGATGGAACTGGGGGCGATTGGCCTGTCGACCGGGCTCGACTACATCGCCCAGAACTGCGCCACCACCGCCGAACTGATCGCCGCCTGCCGGGCGATGGCTCCGTGGCAGGGACTCTATGTGACCCACATCCGGTACAAGAGCGGGTTGCTGAAAGCGCTCCGCGAGGCGGTCGAGATTGCCCGCACGGCGGAAGTGCCCCTCCACATCTCGCACCTCAAGGCGCACGGGGGGGCGAGCACCGAGCAGGTGTTCGAACTGCTCGAGTCGGCTCGTCGGGAAGTCGACCTGTCGTTTGACGTCTACCCGTACCAGCCCGGGTCGACGATGCTGAATTTCCTGCTTCCCTACGAATGCTGGGCGCGGGGCCCGTTGGCGGCGCTCGAGCGGCTTAACGATCGCGACATTCGCGCGCGGCTCGCCGCCGGGCTCGAACTCTACGAACTCGACCTCGACCACATTCACATTGCCTGGACGCCCTCTCGTGACAACGCCCGGCACCAGGGGAAGTCGCTGGCCCAGTACGTCGCCGAAACGGGACTCCCCCCGGCCGACGCGCTGTGCAACCTGCTGATCGAAGAGCGGCTGTCGGTGCTGCTGGTCTTCAACCAGGGGGATGACCGCCTGGTGCATCCGTTTCTGCAGCACGACCTGTACCTCATGGGGAGCGACGGCATTTACTTCCCCGACGGTGTGGTGCATCCGCGGGTCACGGGGAGCGCGACCCGGTTGCTGGGGCCCTGCGTGCGGGACCATCGGCTGTTTTCTCTGGAGGAGGCGGTCCGCAAGCTCTCCGGAGGGCCAGCCCGCAGATTTCGGCTCGCCGACCGCGGCGAGATTCGCCCGGGAGCGTTCGCCGACCTGGTGGTCTTCGACCCGCAGACGGTCGGCGATCGGGCGACCTACACCGAGCCGCACGCGCAGGGAACGGGAATCGAAGAGGTGCTGGTGAATGGCGAGTGGGTGGTGCGGGGGGGTGAGGCGGTCGATTTTGGACGCGGCCGAGCACCGGGGCGGGCGTTGACCAGCGTCCATCCCCCGCGCCGCTAGGCACGCCGCACGCGCGGCCGTTTGTCCCCGCACGCAACCCTGGACGCTCCCCGGCTGCGACCGCCAAGCGAGGCGTCGGCCACGTTGCAGGCCACGCGACCGACAGCACCAACCGCCAGTCTCCCGGAGTAAATCCCGAGGGACCTTCCCCGCAGTGAACGCTGGAAGTTGCCGCTCGAACGGAGTCAAATGACGCAATCGCGGGCGGAAGCCCGTTCGTCCCGAATCGCGGGCCCGGCGAGCAGTGACGGACCGTGGCTGCCCCGGGGTTTGCTCTTCCTTCCTTCTTCCAGGCCCGCGCCGATGTTTGCCCAGGTTCGCGAGACCACCCTGTACTTTGACGTCGAGGGTGCGGGCCTCGCCGAGCGCGGGGGCGAGCTGGTCGAGCAGCCCGTGCTGTACCTGCTGCACGGTGGCCCGGGTGGCGACCACACCGGCTTTCGCGCCACCACCGGACCGCTCCGCGATGTGGCCCAGCTGGTCTATCTCGACCATCGCGGGTGTGGCCGCAGCCCGGCGGGCAACCCCGATGAATACACGCTCGAGAACAACATCGAAGACCTCGAGGCGCTGCGGGCCCACCTCGGGCACGAACGGATCGCCGTCCTGGGGTCGTCTTATGGCGGAATGGTGGCCCTCGGCTACGCGCTCCGCTATCCGCACCGGGTCAGCCAGCTGGTGCTGGTCTGCACAGCCGCCAGCTTCCGCTTCCTGGCCGATGCCCGTCGCGAACTGGCCATCCGCGGCACTCCCGAGCAGATCCGGGTGTGCGAACGCCTCTGGAGCGGACAGTTCGAAAGCCTCGAGCAACTGAAAGAGTACTACCGGGTGATGGGTCCGCTGTACTCGCTGCGGCATGATCCGCAGGCGTTCGAACGCTCTTGGAACCTGTCGCGGCGGTCGTTCGTGGCGCTCAACCAGGGGTTTGGCGGCTTCCTGCGAACCTTCGATTACCTCCCCAGGCTCCACGAGATCCGCTGCCCCACGCTGGTGCTGGGGGCCCAGCACGACTGGATCTGCCCGCTGCCCCATTCCCGCGAGATTGCTCGCCTGATTCCGCGGGCCCACCTCAAGGTGTTTCGCCAGAGCGGGCACAGCCTGGCGGCCGATGAACCCGAAGCGTACCAGGCGGCCCTCCGCGGATTTCTGACGTACGGTGCCACGCATGAGTGAAGCTGGCACCGTCACGATCGAGCCCCCCTGGCCGACGGGCCAGCGGAAGTTGTCCCTCGAACTGCCCGGGGGGCCGCTTGAGGTGTTCACTCATCGCCGTGTCGAACCCGAACCCGGGCCGCTGCTGGTGGTCTTTCATGGCGTGCTGCGGAATGCCGAGACGTATCGCGACCACACCATCGCTCTCGCCGACCGACTGGGCTCCCCTCTCGCCGCCCCGCTCTTCGATCTCGCCCGCTTTCCAACCACCCGTTACCAGCAGGGAGGTCTGTTACGCGATGGGGAACCGCAACCGCGCACCGAGTGGTCGTTCTCGCTCATCCCCGCGCTGTTGACGGAACTCCGCCGTCGGCTGGGCGACCCCCAGCGGCCCGTGCTGCTGCTGGGGCATTCGGGGGGTGGGCAGTTTCTTGTGCGACTGGCGGCCATGCAGCCCCTGGCAGTGCAGCGGATTGTCGCGGCGAACCCGGGCACGCTGCTGTTCCCCGACCTGACCAACCCCTGGCCGTTCGGATGGGGGGGCTTGCCCGGCGAAATTGCCCACGAACAGGCGGTGCGCGACTACCTGGCCCGCCCATTGACGCTGTACCTGGGGACGGCAGATACGGTCCGGGATGAGAATCTCGATGTCTCGTCAGCGGCGGACCGGCAGGGAATGAACCGCTACGAGCGGGGTCGCCGGGCGTATTTCCGCGGACTCGACCTGGCCCGCAAGTGGAATGTCCCGTTTGGCTGGCGACTGATTGAGGCGAGGGGAATCCCGCACGATCACGAGCAGATGTTCAACCACCCCGCCTGCCTGACCGCCCTGGCGGCCAGCGAGCAGGAGAGCGCAGTACCGAGGCAACAGCGATGAAGGCACCGCGGATTGCGGTTATTCCGGGCGATGGCATTGGTCCCGAGGTCACGACCGCCGCCCAGCGGGCCACCGAAATGGCCCTGGCCCAGGAGGGAGTGGCGCCGGACTGGACGGAGTTCGCGTGGGGAAGCGACCACTACTTCGCGACGGGCCGAATGGCGCCGGCCGATTATCTCGACACGCTGGCCGGGTTCGACGCGATCCTGCTGGGAGCGGTCGGGCATCCGCAGATCCAGGACCACGTCACCCTGAACGGGTTGCTGCTGCCCATCCGGCGGCGCTTCGACCAGTTCGTCTGCCTCCGCCCCGCCAGGCTGTACGCCGGGGTCCCGTCGCCCCTCAAGGACAAACCCGCCGGTTCGATTGACCTGGTCGTCTACCGCGAAAACACCGAGGGGGAATACGCCAACATCGGCGGGCGGTTGTATTCGGGCTTCCCGGAGGAATCGGCGATCCAGACGTCGGTCTTCACCCGCCGGGGCTGCGAGCGGATCATTCGCGAGGCGTTCCTGGCGGCCGACCAGCGGCCCCGCCGCCGACTGGCGTCGATCACCAAGAGCAACGCCCAGGGATTTGGAATGGTGCTGTGGGATGAATGCTTCGCCCGCGTCGCGGCGGAGTTTCCCCGGGTGCAGACCGAGTCGCTGCTGATCGACCGGGCGGTGATGGAGTTCGTGCGGCGGCCCGAGTCGTTCGACGTGGTCGTGGCCAGCAACCTGTTTGGGGACATCCTCACCGACCTGGCGGCGATTGTGGTGGGCAGCATGGGGCTGGCCGCGTCGGGGAACATCGACCCCACCCGCCGGGGGCCCAGCATGTTCGAGCCCGTCCATGGCTCGGCCCCCGACATCACCGGGCGGGGAATTGCCAACCCGCTGGCGGCGATCCTGTCGGCGGCGATGATGCTCGAGCATTTGCGATTTCCGGCAGCGGCCGCCGCCCTGCATTCCGCCGTCGCGACGGTGCTGGAACAGCGCGGCCCCAAGACCCCCGACCTGGGAGGAGAGGCCACCACCAGCGAGGTCGCCCAGGCGGTGTACGCCGCCCTGAAGTCCAGCACCGGCCCGGGACGACGCCCGACCGGCCTGTAAGATAGAATGTTGCGAGGAAGACTCGCTGGCGTCCCCCTCTACCTCGAGCCCTGCCCGGCCCTCTCCCGATTTTTCTGGAGCCTGTCGTGAAACAGTCCCTCGGCTTTCTGCTGCAGATGGCCGTGCTGATGTTTCTGCCGATGGTGATCGGCTGGCAGTTGTTTTTTGGATTTCCCCTGATTGTCATGCCCGCGGCTCTGCTGGCCGCCACCCTGGTGTTCGCCCTCGGCCATGCACTCCGCTCTTCCCGCTGAGGCCCCCCGAGGGCCGGCCAATCTGTCCGCGACTCCAGTCGCCTGGCGCGGTCAGCTTGCTGCAAGTCACCCACCCGGCGGGCGTTCAGTCCCCAGGTTTCGGATGGGCCACCTCTTTCTCTTGCTTGCGGGCCTGCTGCTGAACCTGGGAGGCCTCCCTGAAACGCGGGCCTGGGCTCAGGCCGACCGGGTCGACGACCCGGGAACCGCCGTCACGCAGTTCGAACTCGCCGCCGACGCTGGACGCGATATCGCCGCGGCCCGCGAACTGGTCTTGAACGGGCAATGGCCGCAGGCGCTGGCCCTGCTGGCTCCCCTGGTGGGCGACGGGGGGGCCAGGCTCGTCGAGTGGGATCCTCAGCGGCTGATGGGAGCTCGGGCCGCGGCGAACCTGTTGCTCGCTTCGTTTCCCCGCGCTGAGCTCGACGCCTACCGGCGACAGATCGACCCGGTCGCCAAGCGGTGGTTCGACGCAGGCGGTGAAGATGATCTGCGACGGATTGTCGCCCGGACCTATCACAGCCGCTACACCGACCAGGCGCTGTTGCGACTGGGCGATCTCGCCTGCGAACGGGGCGACACCGAATCCGCCCGCGAGTGCTGGGAGCAGCTGCTCCCCCCCTGGTCGGCGGAGGAGGCCCCGCCCGGCGGCATTCCCCCGGTTCCATACTATCCAAACCCCACGATCTCGCGTGCCGAGGTCGAAGCCCGCATGCTGCTGGTGGAGTGGCTCCAGCGACCACGCAGATCGAGCGTCCTGGCCCTGGAGCGGTTCCGCCGCCGCCACGCCGCAGAGTCGGGGCACCTGGCGGGACGCGAGGGACAGCTCGCCGAACTTCTCGCCGAAGAGTCGGCGGGCAGCCAGGCACCGTTGCCGAATCCACCGGCGAGCGTGGTCGACCTGGGAGGGGGACCGACGCTGGGTGGAGAGTTGCCGCAGTCGATCGATGTCGGCGCGCTGTTGTGGAAGTTGCCCCTGGAAACGGTCAGGGTGGCGTTGCCCCTCGTTGGGGGGGGCAACAATGCGTTTTTCCAGCGTCCCTTCGCGATGCCGATGAATCAACTGGGGCTGCGGAGCGAGGTCCGCGCGGTTTTCCCCGTGGTCTATCGCGAGGGGGTGTTCTGGTGCGATGAAACGACCATCCACGGAGTTGAACTGGTGGGTGAACGACAGGGACAGGCCCTGTGGGGTCACGCGACGGCACTGTTCACGCTCGATACCCCCCGGCCGCTGCCCCGGCTGGCCCATGGGGCGGGGCTTCCCGCCTGCACGGTGACCATTGCCGAAGGCCGGCTGTTTGCCCGCCTCGGACGTGGGGTCGCTCCCCGGGCCGCCGACCTGAACTCGGGAGGCACCTTCAGCACGCTGGTCGCCCTCGATCTCGAGCGGGAAGGGGACCTCCTCTGGACCCGCAAGCCCGAGCAGTGCGGTGTCGACGTGGGGAACTGGGCATTCGAGGGGACTCCGCTCTTTCATCGCGGGCGATTGTTCGTGCTGCTGCGAAAGTCGGCCCCCCAGGTCACCCTGCAGGTGGTCTGCCTGCTGCCCGCGACCGGGCAGGTGGAGTGGAGCAAGACCCTGTGCACCGCCTCGAGCATGCTCGAGGATGACCTCGATGAACAGCACCAGTTGCTGCTCTCGGCCAGTGAGGGCTCGCTGTTTTGTGCCACCCAGTTGGGGTCG
>CAIUHT010000954.1 GCA_903898975.1 uncultured Planctomycetaceae bacterium | reverse complement strand
GATCTACGACTACATCAAGCACCACAACGCCAATCCGAAGACTTTCGTCTGGACCAAAAAAGCAGAGGACATTCTGGAAAAAGTCAAACGGGCTCGTGCCGCACTGAATAAGCTCCCATCTGACTGAGACACTACACTAGGTTGCACTGGTTCGCCCGCGCTGTTCCACCAGGATAAGGACGCTTGCAGGGCTGGCACACAAAACGCCCAAGGGGCGGCTGGTACGTACCAGCCGCCCCTTGGTGTTTTGATGGCCCAACTTCTGTCGGCCTGATCGGCGCTCTTAGGAACTGGTTCTTTCGGGACTGGGTCGTTTAGGACTGGGTCCCTGAGAGCTCTCCCGGGGTGAATCGGGCGAGGGCCTGTGGGAAGTTGCCGGGTGAGCGGCGACTAGAAGCGGGTGATCATGTCGATGCCCAGCAGCAGTTGGTGCTCTTTCTGACCATCGTCGTAGGGATTGGCCCGGCCATCGAACCAGTCGTAGCGAACTTCGGGACGGACGATGAAGTTCGGGTACGGGGTGTAGTTGATGCCACCGGTGAGGGAGTAGAAGTTCCCTTCAAACGGGGGCTTGTTGGGGTTGCTGGGGCGGTTCAGGCCGACGCGGGTCCCATCCTGATCGCGGAACCACTCGAAGCGACCACCGACTTTCCACTGCTGGCTCATGGTGTAGAAGAGGTACTGGTCGATGCCGTACCACCAGGCGTTCTCGCGGTCCAGGGCCCCGACATCCTGCGACCCGAGGTAGTGGTCGATGACGTATTCCCACTGGCACTGCTCGCCAAAGCTCTTGGTGAAGATGGCGCTGTAACGGGTGCGGTTGGCATAGCCGTTGAAGATGCCAGGGAGCCGGGCGGGATTGGTGAACTCACTGCCGGTGATCATTCCCAACGACGCCGACCAGTCCCCGTTGTCGCTGATGTACGTCCCGCGGGCGAGGGTGTTGAGGTGATCGGAGGGGGCGTCGAGGGTGTTCCACTCGTTGACGAGGGCGACGTCGAAGACGAGGTTTTCGCTCATCGACCAGGTCCCCATGCCACCCCAGAGGGTGAACGGCCCGCCGAACTGGTAGCTGTACGACTTGGTGTAGAAGAAGTTGTTGACGGCAGGGAGGCTCTCGTAGCCCAGCACCGAGTAGAAGTGCCCCAGCTTCCACTGGATGATGTCGTTGCCGGTCTCGAAGTAGAGCTGCGGGACGGCAAGGCCGTAGTCTTCATCGCTGTTCCATTTCTGGCTGCCATCCTGGTTCAGTTCGAACCCGAACGACTGGGCGAGGAAGAAGTCGTGGCCGTAGAGCACGTCGGCCCGACCACCCACCCCCCAGCAGCCATCTTCAGGCAGGCTCTTCTCGAAGATCAGGTAGGCCTGGTTGAGCATCAACGTGTTGGCGTCGATGGCGTTGTAAGGCCCGTTGTAGCCCGAGGAGGGGCCGGACGTGTTGGTGACCGTGCCATAGTCAAACCAGCCCGAAACCTTGAAGGGGCCAACGGGCGGAATGAGGGTGGTCACCGACGCGGGGTTGGTGAACAACGGGCCGATTACGGGGACGCCCCCCAACCGGCTGGTGAGCATCGACGAACTGGGCAGCCCGGGGAGAGCCGGGACCCCAGGGAGGCCACCCCCGATCCCCGGAACTCCCAGCCCCGGGACCCCCATCCCCGGCATACCGGGCATGGCCCCCATGCCAGGCATCGCGCCCATCCCGGGAACGCCAGGCATGCCGGCGGCGGGGAGAGCGGGGGCGGCGGGGAGAGCGGGGCCCCCGATGGGGGCGGGAGGAACAAAAGACGGCGCGGACGGACGAGACTGCGCATGGGCGACCGACGACAAGCCCATCAGGCAGAGCGCCAGCCAGGAGCGAAGACCACCCGGAATGTACATAGGGGACCTCATCCAGAGGACAAACGACGGAGTCACCCGGCCTTCCTTGGCCAAGGCGTCAGACTGCGACGGAGCCACTCCGAAGGGAGTCTCCGCACGCAAGTCACTCAATCAAGCCGCTGGAGCCTGCGGGGAAATGAGAGGCCAGCACCGTGTCCGACCGCCACTTTCCCGCACCAGCTCACCAGTGGTTCTTAAGGGATCGGTTTTGCCCGGCACACCGGTTTTCACGAAACAGCCCTGAAAAACGGTTGTTCGGGTGACAGCGGTTGTGAGTGGCACAGAATCGATATCTCTGGCAGGGACTGCCTAATCGATACAGCTTGCCAGGTTTGGGGCCAATCGCCGATCAAGCCCGGCGGACACCGCGCTGTCGCCTGAAATGGCCGTGAGACTCCGCGG
>CAIUHT010000953.1 GCA_903898975.1 uncultured Planctomycetaceae bacterium | reverse complement strand
CCATGGGCGCCGACCCGGTCGGCGCACTGGCGATTGCCAGTGTTCCCGCCGGCTCACCACGCCGTCAGGCCGAACTCCTGTTTCAACTCCTCTCCGGTGCCGTCCGCGAACTCACCGCCGCCGGGGCGAACCTGCTGGGTGGGCATACGCTCGAAGCCGACCAGCTGCAGATTGGCTTCAGTGTCGTCGGTCGATTGGGTGACCGCCCGGCGTGGCGCCGCTCACTGCTCCAGCCCGGTGACCAGTTGATCCTCACCAAACCGCTTGGCACCGGCGCGATCCTCGCCGGCCTGGCCCAGCACCTCGCCCCCGCCCAAGCCATCGACGCGGCCCTCGCCCACATGCTCCAGTCGAATGCCACCGCGGCCCGCGTCGGCCGCCAGTGGCCCATCCGTGCGGCCACCGACATCACAGGCTTCGGACTCGCCGGGCACCTGCTCGAAATGCTGCACGCGTCCCGCTGCAGTGCTCGACTGCAACTCGACGCGGTCCCCGTCTTGCCCGGGTTCCGCGAACTGGCCCGCGCGGGAGTGCTCAGCTCGCTCGATCCGGCGAACCGGGCCCGCGCCCGCCCGAATCTGCAATGTACCCCCACACAGGAAGCCCACCCCAGTTGGCCCGCCCTGTTCGATCCCCAAACGTCCGGGGGCCTGCTCCTGGCCTGCCCGGCCGAAGCAGCCCCTCCGCTGCTGAACGCCCTCCACTCCGCCGGCCTGCCTCACGCAACCTGCGTCGGCTCGGTAGTCGCCTCGGCCGAGCCCGGTCAGCTGTTCGTCAGCTAAGCGGGTCGCCCGGCCATCCACCACGCCCACCCACTTTGCCAACCACTGCGTCGGTCGCGTTGTCGAACTTGATCGATCACTGCACCAATCACCTGGTCGATCACGCAGGCTCTCACGGCGCCGATCCTTCGGCCCCACCTCTCGTCAGGCCCAGGCACAGCACCAGTCACACGCCCGCGGTGTTCCCCGCCTGACCGGGTCGCAGGTCAAGTGGGTCCGCGGTCAAGTGGGCCTGAGGCCAGCTGGTTCTCAGGTCTGCTGGTTCTCAGGTCTGCTGCTTCTCAGGCCAGCAGGGCCTCGACCACCTGCCCGTGCACGTCGGTCAGCCGGAAGTCGCGCCCCGCGAACCGATAGGTCAGCCGGGTGTGGTCGAACCCCAACAGCCGCAACATCGTCGCGTGCAGGTCGTGCACATGCACCTTGTTCTCGACCGCCGCGAAGCCGAATTCGTCCGTCGCCCCGTACACCAGGCCCCCCTTCACGCCTCCCCCCGCCAGCCACATGGTGAAGCCGTGATGGTTGTGATCGCGGCCATTCACCTTGCCCGCGTTGGCCCCGGGCTGAGGCAGCTCGACGGTCGGCGTCCGCCCGAATTCACCTCCCCAGACCACCAGTGTTTCTCCCAGCAGACCCCGCTGCTTCAGGTCGATCAGCAACGCGCCAATCGCCTGGTCGCACTGCCCCGCCAGCCGACGGTGATTGACCTCGATGTCGTCGTGGTTGTCCCACGGCTGTCCCGCGCCATGCCACAACTGCACGTACCGCACTCCGCGTTCGACCAGCCGGCGGGCAATCAGGATCTGCCGGGCGTGCGTCCCGCTGCCATAGAGATCGTGAATGTGCTTCGGCTCGCTCGAGATGTCGAAGGCGTCGGTCGCCTCCATCTGCATGCGGTAGGCCAGTTCGAGCGACTGGATCCGCGACTCCAGCTGCGACTCGTTCGCCCGCTGCTCGGCGTGCCGGCGGTTCATCCGCTGCACCAGGTCCAACTGCCGTCGCTGCTGCGGTCCCGACCACCGCGGATTGCGGATGTTGGCGATCAGCTTGTCGATCGCCGCATGCTGCGAGTCGAT
>CAIUHT010000952.1 GCA_903898975.1 uncultured Planctomycetaceae bacterium | reverse complement strand
GTCAATTCCCACGTACAACATGAAGAGGTCCTCCTGGATCACTGGAAGAGACTGATTTGGGCGATCCCACGTGGATACGCCGTGCTCTGACGGTATCCAGGGGGGCCCCCCTCTTTCATGGAATCAATGTTCGGGTGGCCGTCAGTTCGGGTGGCCCCAAGTTCGGGTGGCCGTCAGTTGCCTCCGCGTGGCGACCGCTGGCGGGCACTACTCCAGGTTCGCTCACCATGCGATCGACACAGCGCAGGCATACTGACCTGAAGAGTCTCGCCTGCGTTTCGCTCCTACCAAGATTGTTCTGGCTCGCACCCACGGCGGGACGGGCGGCTCAGACGGGCGGCCAAAAACCACCACACCTTCGCCAACTCCCTCGACTGCGGCCCGTCCCTATCGCTGGCAACAACGGACGGCGAAATCCTCTCCTGCCTCCGACCGTTCCCGGCACTCCAAGGTCAATCCCCATCGTGCGTTCCCCGCAGGGGAACTCTATCCTTCTCCAGGTAGGTACCGCAGGGCATACCTCGGGTTGCCACCCCCCAAGCGTCAACACTCCTCAGGGGATTGTCTCATCCGTTTGGCAGCCTGCGCGATTCTTGCGATCAACCGTCGTCTCACCAATCACCCGCCGCACCGTCGTGGGGGCGGGGTTGAAGCGGAGGTCGATCGCGTTGCCTTCGACACTTCCTTTCATCACGGTTTCTCGACAGGTTGAAAACCTGTCGTACCAATTGCCCTTCCCTCGCCCGGGAGATTCCATGCACGCCTCCGCCATCCTGGCCCTGGCCGCCCTGTGGGTCTTGATCCCCCTGCGTGGTCTCGCCCAAGACCCGCCACAGCCGGGCCCGGCGGGTGACCCCCCCGCGCTCCCGTGGGTCACCCGCCAGGTCGAAGTGCCGCGGGTCAGCTTTCATCGCTTTCACAGCCAGGCCGCTCGGTCCGAGGTGAGCTATCACCTCTACACCCCCCTCGCCTACGACTCGTCCCCGACCACCCGGTTTCCCGTGTTGTACTGGCTGCATGGCACCGAAGGAGGAGTCAATCACATTCGTCCCGTCGCCCGGCTGTTTCACGTCGCCATCCGGGATCACGGGGTGCCCCCCATGCTGGTGGTCTTCGTCAATGGCTTGTCGCAACGCCTGTGGACCGACTCCCGCGATGGTCGCGCCCCCATCGAGTCCGTCTTCATCAAGGAGCTGATTCCCCACATCGACCAGGCCCACCGCACCATCGCCCAGCCCGAGGGGCGAATCCTCGAGGGCTTCAGCATGGGGGGCTATGGCGCGGCACGAATTGGATTTCGCCACCCGGACTTGTTCGGGGGAATCTCCATCCTCGCCGGAGGACCGCTCGACCCTGAATTCCAGGGCCCGCGGGCAACCGGCAACCCGCTCCGCGAGAAGATCCTCGCCCAGGTCTGCGACGGCGATCTGAAATACTTCCAGGCGACTCATCCCTGGACCCTCGCCGAAACCCACGCCCTGGCCCTCCGCGAACGCGGAACCGTCATTCGCCAAGCCGTCGGCTCACGCGACTTTACACTGGACCTCAACCGTCGCTTCCACGACCGGCTCGAGTCTCTCAAGATCCCGCACGAGTTCACGGTGGTGGAAGGAGTCGCCCACGACACCCCCACACTGCTGGCCGGTTTGAAAAACGCCCGGTTCTACCAGCAAGCCCTCACCCCCCGGGCCTCCCCGCCCAAGGCCGACACCACCGACGACCTCTCCCCCAAATAGGTGCTGCGACTCGAACAGATCGGCACCCCTACAGCCCAGCTCAGGCCGACGCGGGCGGATCTCCCCCTGGTTCTCTGGGGGCTGCGCGCCCGCGATTCCACCATCAGCGGCTACGCCTGCCTCGCGGTCGAAAAGATGGCCCAGCAGAAACTCTTCCAGCCCGCCGACAGGGAGGCGAACTGGGACAGTTCTGCCACCCCACCTGCAAGGACCCAGTGAAGAGACGTGTGAATGGTCGGCCCGCGCCCTCGCCGCATTGGCCCAACACCCCAACCTGCTGACCGACACCATTCTCTCCGAGGCGTACGCCGAGACCCTGGCGATGCTGGAGACCAACGCGACCGATGTCCGGCGACGTGGCGCAGGCCTGTCGCGGCACCTGCCCCCCGCCTCACCACCGACCAGCAGGGGCAACTGGTCGGTGCCCTGTTGACGCTCCCGGTCGCCAGTGCCGAAGACCAGGCGAGCCAGAATGCGACCGCCCAGTGCGGCGAAATGCTCCTCGCGGCACTGGTCACAGCTGTGCCGTATGTCAAACAGGAAGACCTCGCCAACGACCTCGCGGCACGATTGCTGACCGTGGTCCAAGACGACGCCAGGTCGGGCCAGTCTGCGACGATTGCACTGGCCGGTTCCTGGCTCCCTCGCAAAGGCGCCTGCCTCATCGGCCTGGCCCAACTCGCCAGCGTCACGAAGCAGACGATCCGCGACCAGATTGTGGGCACCTTGCCGCAGGCCACCAGCGACACTCGGCTCAGCTATTCCCAGACCTCCGGCCGAGTCTCTCCACCGAAACACGCCGGAGCCGACGCCCTAGCCCTGCTCGTCCCCTCGCTCACTCGCGAAGAACTCGCAACCGCCACACAGGCCATCCCGGCTCGATCCCCGCAGCAGAAGCCCGACGACTACGCCTCGATGTACACCGCCGTGAAAGCCGCCCTCGCCGCCCGCAGGGAAGCACTGCCGCAAGAGCCAACGTGAGGCTGGGGATGAGCGTGGATAGGG
>CAIUHT010000951.1 GCA_903898975.1 uncultured Planctomycetaceae bacterium | reverse complement strand
TCTGGGCCGAGCTGATGGGCCAGGGGCTGGTCGATCCGGTCGACGACCTGCGGGCCACCAACCCAGCCACGAACGAACCGCTGCTCGACTACCTGGCGGCTGATTTCCGCGAGAGCGGCTACAACATCAAGCACCTGATCCGCCGGATCATGACCGCTTACGTCGCCAGCCTGTCGTCGGTTCCAGGCGAGCGGAACATCGCCGACACGCGGAACTTCTCGCGGTACTACCGGCAACGGTTGCGGGCCGAGGTGCTGCTGGATGCCGTGAATGACGTGCTGGGCACCGAAGAAGACTTTTCGGCGATGCCCCCCGGTTCGCGGGCGACGCAGGTCTGGACGTTCCGGACGGGGTCGCTGTTCCTCGACACCTTCGGCAGGCCGGACGCCAACCAGGACCCTCCCTGCGAGCGGACCAGCGATTCGACCACTCCGCAGATTCTGCATCTGATGAACTCCCCCGGGGTCAATCAGAAACTGACGCTCGATTCGGCCTGGCCCGCTCAACTGGCCAAGGGCGACCTGTCGAACGAACAGGTGGTGGACGAGCTTTACCTCCGGCTCTACTGCCGGCCTCCCACGTCCCAGGAGCGGCAGATCGCCCTGGAATTCCTTCCCGAAAAGAGCGTGCGGCGGCAGGCGGTCGAAGACCTCACCTGGGCCCTGCTCAACACCCCCGAGTTCACCTTTGTCGATTAGAAAGGATGTGTCGGCCATGCCGATTCACAAGAACTGCCAAGGGATGCGGCGTCGCGACTGCCTGAGCCTCGGCCTGGGGGCCCTGCTCGGAGGGGGCCTGGTTCCCGCTCTGAAGGCCCGCGCCGAATCGGGGAGCGAGAAACGGAACACCGGTTGCATCCTGATCTGGCTGGACGGTGGCCCCAGCCACATCGAGATGTTCGACCCCAAGCCGACCGCCCCCGCGGAGATCCGGGGCGAGTACGAGCCCATCGCCACCAAGGTCGCCGGGATGCATTTCTCGGAGAACATGGAGCGGCTGGCGGCGATCAGCGACAAATTCACCATTTTGCGTTCGGTCTGCCACAACCAGAACAACCACGGGGCGGGCAACCATTACATGATGACCGGGGCCCCCACCCGCATTCCGGTGAGCTGTGGGGCGTTCGTGAGCTTCCATCCCAGCATGGGGTCGGTGGTGTCTGCCGAACGCGGCGCCCCGCACAACCTGCCTCCTTACTTCTCGCTCCCCAGCATCACCCGCTCGGGGGGGCCGAACTTCCTGGGAGCCCGGCACGCTCCGTTTGTTGTTTCGGACGACCCCAACAGCAAGAGTTTCCGCGTCCGCGACGTGACCGTGCCCAAGGGGCTCGATGACGGGCGGATTGGCAACCGCCGGCAGGTTCGCGACAAGCTCGACCAGCTCGCCCGGTTCCAGGACCGCGCCTCGGGCGACCCGGTGCTGGGCGCCGACCAGAACTACCAGCAGGCGGTCTCGCTGATGACCTCCGAGGTCGCCCTGCGGGCCTTCGAGATCGAACGCGAGACCGACGCCATCCGCGACGCCTACGGCCGCAACACCCTCGGTCAGCAGGCCCTGCTGGCCCGCCGACTGGTCGAGGCGGGGGTCCCGTTTGTGACCATCAACAACGGCGGCTGGGACCATCACTCGAACATCTTCCCCGCGTTCAAGGGGCAGGGACGAAATCTCGAGCAGGTGGTCGCCACCCTCATTCAAGACCTCGATGACCGCGGCCTGCTCGACACCACCCTCGTGGTGGTGATGGGTGAGTTCGGCCGGACGCCGCAGATCTCGACCCTCCCCGGGTCGACCACTCCCGGACGCGATCACTGGTCAAGCGCGATGTCGATCCTGGTCGCCGGTTGTGGCACTCCCCGAGGCCAGGTCGTGGGTGCGACCGACGTCCGCGGGTACGCCGCGGTCGAGAAGATCTACGGCCCCGAAAATCTCGTCTCGTCGATCTACCTCAAGCTGGGCATCAACCCCGACAAGATCGTCTACAACACCTCGGGTCGCCCGGCCCATCTCGTCAGCGACCCGCGCCCCATCGCCGAACTGATGGGCTAGTCTCGGACAAGCCTGAAAACACGCACAGGGCGGGCGGCCATGCAGGCCGACTCGCCCTGTTGCTTTGATGATGCTCCCACAGACAGGTTCTGCGGCCAACTGCCTTGCCCCCGGGTGCGGCTCCCGGTCAGCGAGCACCAACAGGTGTCGCCAGACTGTCCGCCAGCGGTGTTACGGGAACTGATAGCGCGGATTGCGGGGGTCGAAATCGACGTCGTTCAAGCCGACGTTTGTTCGAATGCGGGAGTAGTCGTACGACTCGACCAGCACCCCCTTCTGTCCCGGGTTCCGCGGCCAGTCGTACCGCTCGATATGCACGGGGAGCAGCGTCTCCTGGTCGAAGTAGAGATGCGTCTCGTAGTGCAGCGGGGCAGGCTGGCGATTGGGGTGCTTCAGCACGAACGCCACGCACGCCCGGCCATCTTCCAGCTTGGCGTTCGGGTACTTCTTCACGTCCACTTCCGGGTCGGCCGCATCGCGCGGGAACGTGTCGAACGCCTTTTTCAGGATGTTGTGCATCCCGACGCTGGTAATCGGATGCCGGCTCTCCTGCACGACCCGCGGATCATTCAGCGCCAGCGTCATGGTCCCCGCGATCGCCTTCAGCCCGGTCTCGTGTACCACCAGCTGATTCCGATGCCGACCGTCGACGTAGATCACTTCTCGCCCCGCTTCGTCGGGCGAGACAAACCGAAAGTAGACGCTGAATGGCTGCTGGCGGAACTTCATCTCCATCCGCTGCTCGACCAGGCGCCGCTTCACCAGTTCTTTGCGGGTGAAAACCGCCGAATAGTCGGCGATCTCGGCGAGTGCCTGCTCGCTTTGCTCGGCGATCGCCACCAGCTTGGCCAACGGTCCTTGGCGCAGTGATTCGCGGGACGCCTCTTTCGAGACAGCCGAGGCCGCTCGGGAGTTGGCTGGCTCGTTCGCCCCCGCGGGGACCACTCCCTCGACAGGAGTGACGAGATCCCGGCGGTTTTTGCCGCGCGGCGGGTTCCCCGGCCGTTGCGCCCACGCCTCGGTCCCCGACCCCAGGCCCAGCACGGTCAGCCCAATCAGCCCCAGCAGCCGACGCCGTTGGGGGCACGCCCCGGGCTCCATCTCCGTCACGATGCCCGATCCCGTCGACCAGCTGATCTCTGCGGACCCCAGCGACGCCCCAGACATCTCCACCCCTCGCTGCCCGCGACCGTTGTGTGTCATTGCATTCACTTCCTTGAGATCCGGCACGGTCCTGTCCCCCCTCGGGCGGGGCTTCCGTCTCCCCGCAATCTCTGGAATCCTATCAGAGTGTCCGCCTGATCCTCTAGATGGACTCTTCGACCACCCAGCCAAAAAAATGATCAGGCGATCACCACCCATCACTCGCAAAACCGTCCACCGAGTTTGCGGTCGAGACCGTGAGACTCTCGGGCCAGCCCGCCTCCCGTCCTCGACAGGCCCCCGCATCTCGCCAAGTCATTTTCGGACCCACGTCCATCGAAAACGCTCGCGTCGACTTCTCCTGTGTGGACGTTCAAAAGAATGGCGGAGGACTGTCGAGCGACGATAGAATTGAGGTGTTTCGTGGGCCCTCGACCGGGTCCAGGTCCCCTTGGAACTGTCCCATGCCCCCGCACCCCGGCCCGATGGAGCCCACCTCTCCGCCGCCGGGGGACGATCCGCAGGCCCTCCGCCCCGTTGACGG
>CAIUHT010000950.1 GCA_903898975.1 uncultured Planctomycetaceae bacterium | reverse complement strand
GGGGCATTACGCACATTTATGTGAACTGGCTCGAGCTGCTGCGGTACCGGTCCCCCGGGAATTACGGCTACACGGCGTTCGTGCATCCCGCGCGGTTCGATGAGCTGCGCCAGCGGGGGGTGCTGGGGGCGGGGTGGAGCATCCCCACAGCCCGGCTGCCGCTGGATCGGCTTGACCCCGGTCGGCGATCGATTGTCGAAGAGTGGGGCCACCGCCCCGTGGTACGCGCGGGGGGCGAAGAGCAGCTCGTGACCTTCGAGGTCTTCCCCGTGCTCCCCTGAGGTGGTCGACCGACCAGGGTTCGCCCCTCACCGCGATGGTTGTTGCCTCGGCCAGTGCGTGTCGGTGTTACAAGACGCCCCGTTCCCGATACCACGCCAGTGCTGCATCGAGTGCCGCCGTGGTGCTGAGGAGGGGGTGATAGCCCAAGTCGTGCCGGCACTGTTCGAGCGAGACCGGGAGGTTCCAGCCCAGCCACCGCAGTTCCAGTTGAAGGGGGTTGGGGAACGCGGGGTCGGAACGCCGCCACCACCAGTCCCGCGCGGCAAGTTCGGCCCACCGCCGGGGGACCGCCCGCCGGGGAATGGGGAGCCCCGCCCGCTGCGCCACCCGCTCGATGAAATCGCGCTGCGTCAACGCCGGTTCGTCGGTCACGTGGTAGACCCGACCTGCGGCAATCGGGTGCTCAAGAGCCAGCAGTGTGGCGTGCGCCAGATTGCCCGAGGCTGTGTGCGCCAGCAACTGCTCGCCACTTCCCACGAAGCGAAACTCACCCCGCTTGAGTCGTTCGAGCAGGCCCGGCAGAAACCATCGCTCCCGAGGGCCGTAGACCAGGCCGGGGCGGAGAATTGTGGTGGCAACACCGGTGGCCCGCGACCAGTCTTGCAGCAGCAGCTCGGCGGCCCCCAACGTCTGCAGGGGCCCGCGCGGGGTGGGTTGCGAAACCGGGTCGAGGGCCTCGGTCCGGTCCTGCCCTGCCAGGGGGGCCAGCGAGGTGATCAGCACCACCCGCGTGAGCGTGGGGGGCAGTCCCTGCAGCAACTGCCTGAGCCCCTCGACGTGCAACTGATAGTGGTCGGCATCACTGGCCGCCTGGATGCGGGCCGCACAGTGCACGACGTGGGTCAGTCCCGCGGGGACTCGGGGGGACAACCCGGGCGTGTCGAGCTCGAGTGGCAAGGTGGTGACACCTGCCTCGGTCAGCCAGGCCACCTCCGAGCCGGCCCGAACAAGGCCGGTCACCCGCCACCCGCGGGCGCGGGCCGCCAGGCAGACCGCTCCCCCAACGCAGCCCGAGGCGCCCGTCACCAGCAGATGAGCGGCAGGGTCCTTGAGGTGCGACATCAGCCCACCCGGGAGGCGCGGGAGGGGTGGGCCAGGTCGAGCAGTACCCGACAGATGGCGACGTCGGCATGAGGACGCGCCAGTGCCCGCATCGCCTGGGCCCGCTGGGTCCGCTCGGCGGTGTTCGTCAACAACCGGATGGCGTGGGCTTCGAGCCGGGGTTCCCAGTGATTTGGCTCCGCCTCCTGGGGCACCACCAGCGCGCCGCGGGCGGCGACATAGTGCTGGGCGTTCGCGACCTGGTGATTGTCGGTGGCCTGAGGATAGGGAACGATGAGCGCGGGGATGCCCGCGCAGGCCAGTTCGGCGAGGGTGGTGGCCCCGCCGCGGGTGATCGCAAGCGTAGCCCGCCTGAGATGCGGATCGATGGGATTGAAGAACGGGGCCACCTCGGCCTGCAGCCCCGCGCGGGCATACGCCTGCCGGACTTCGTCGGCCAACTGCGGACCGGTCTGGTGGACCCAGTCGAACTGGCGGAAGCTGGGGTCGGCATGCGCCAGCAGGCGAATCATCGCGAGGTTCAGGGCCCGCGCCCCCTGGCTGCCCCCCAGCACCAGCACGGTTTGCCGCGGCGCTTCGAACTGGGTGGCCCCAAGACGGAGACTTGGGGCACTTTGCCCCTGGGGATGGGGCACCCCCGGTGTGGGTTGTTGGGCTGCGGGGACCGAGGGGGCCAGACCGGCGATGCCCGCCCGTACCGGGTTGCCGGTGTCGAAGACCCTGAGCCGGGCTGGCCACTGTCCTGGAGTGGGAGGAAAGCTGACGCAGACCGCTGTCGCGAACCGACTGGCAACGCGGTTGGCGCGTCCCGGCACGGCGTTCTGCTCGAGGAGCACGGTGGGGATGCCGCGTCGCCAGGCGGCTAACAGCACGGGGAACGACGCCAGCCCCCCTACGCCCACAACGACCGAGGGGTTGACCTCGGCGAACACCCTGCGGAGAGCCCGCCAGGTGCTCCAGCCAGACTGAGCAAACTTCAGGGGATGCCAGGCAGCCGAGGCGAGTGGTTGCAGGGGGAGAACGTGGCGGTCGGTGGCGGGCAACAGCCGGCGGTCGATGGCGCGATCGCTGCTGGCGAACGCGATGCGGGCGTGCGGCGCGAGTTCGCGCAGTCGATCGGCGACTGCGAGGGCGGGAGTGAGATGCCCGCCGGTTCCCCCCCCGGCGAATAGCACAACGGGAGAACCGGGGACCTGCAGCGGTGCGGAATCCATGGCAGTCGTCAGCCTAACCGATTCTCCCCAAGCCCCCCAAGCCCGTCCCGCCAGTACGGTCATTCCCCAAGAGAACTGTCGCAGGTTTCTCCCCAATAGAAATGTCACATGGCCGGGTGCGGTGGGCCAAGCCTCTTTGAGCGCCATGGAGTGGTGCTGCAGGCCACCGCAGATTCGTCGGAAGCGCGCAACACGGTGGCTGCCATGAGGCCTGGCTTCGCCATCGCGCGGCTCGTCGATCTCCCGAAGCCGTCGGTGCTGGAGGCCTGAGCGCACAAAGTTCGAAATGTGCCGGGCCGAGCCTCCTGGAACGGTGTCCAACACGTGTCAGCACCCGCCCTGCCCTGTTCCATTCCGCCCTGTTCCATTCCGTCGGCTATGATGGAAAGCCGACTGCCACGGGTCCCCAAAGCCTGCAGGGACAGAGATGGTTGGGCCCTCTGAGCGATCTGCCGACGGGCTCATCGGTCTTTGGAAGAGGGGCTTGGCTGAGCTTTCCCTGGGGAGTGCCTCCGGGCACTGTGGCGCGGCGCTTTGTGGAGAGTCGGCGAGTGGTGGCGAGGGATTGACCGCGGGCGAGGCCTCG
>CAIUHT010000949.1 GCA_903898975.1 uncultured Planctomycetaceae bacterium | reverse complement strand
GTGACATGGGCGTGCAGGTCGAGCGTGGCGACCACGGGAAGCGCGGTCCCCACCTGCGCGCGAACTTTCGCCAGCAGGTCCCCTTCCAGATCGCCCACCCCCTCGGCGGTCGCCGCCCCATGCAGCACCAGCAGCACGCCGTCGAGCCGGCCGGCGACGGCGAGGGCCCGACACAGCCGGGAGGTCAACTCGGCGTGGCACTCGGCAGTGAGGGGCCCGCCCGGGCAACAACTGGCCGCCAGCAGGGGAACCACCTCCACACCCGCGGCTTGCAGGGTCCGCAAGGCCCCGCCCAACGTCCCCGCCTCGCACCGCAGCAGCGCGTCTCCTTCGCGCAACTCCCCCCGCTCAAAGTCGGCGAGTTCCAGCGGACGCCCTCCCAGGTGATTGCACTCGGTGAACAGCGACCCGACGGCGATACGCGGCATGGGGGGGACTCCAGCAGGTGCAGGGGAAGTGGCGGATGGGCCGACGCGGCCAGCAGACCGAGACAGTCGCGGCGTCATGTTCAGAGACCAGCGACGGCCAGAGCCCACCCCTGACTGCAGACAGGGGTGGCAGGGCCACCACGAGCTGGCGTCAGGGAATCCCTGACCCGCGTGTCAGCGACCCCCGGAACGTCGCCTCAGAAATTGGAACCAGTTTTTCAAGAATCGCTGGCGGACGCACCGGCCAGCTTTCACTGCCCAATGTCGTGGAGGAGTCGCAACCAGGTCAAGCACCACCGAGTCCCGTCCCCTCAACCCCCAGGGGAAGCAGACGAATCGCGTGCGGGAGAGGACTTGGCTCGTTAGTCGCGTCGGGCAAATCGAACTGGTCCTGCTCAGTTAGGCAGCCGATCGCTGGTTGACAGTTCCTCGAGTGGCAAGTGACTTGCGGCACTGGCCACGCTGGTGAATTGGCAACCTGAGGGTCAACTGGCAACCTGAGAGAGTTGAGCCACCCGAGGACCGCGCGCCAACTCCACGAGCGGCAGTGAGACGCTGATTGAGCGGTCAACGTTCCGGGCCGACCGCGCCAGGATTTGAAGAGCCGTGTCGAGGGCCAGTCAAAGCCCACGGCAAAAAAAACCACGACCGGCTCGGAAAAGCTCCGAACCGGCCGTGGGAGGGTCGTCGATCAGAAACGGCTGCGGGGGTCAGGTCGGTTTGCGAAGACCGGCCTCAGACCGCAGTCACGCAGAGCCTTACGGGTTGACCGTGAGGGACTGGGTGTAAGAGAGGGGCAACTGGCCAGCGTCGGCATCGCCGTCGCTGAGCGTCCAGCGGACAGTCTTGGTCTGCCTGGCCGTCAGTGTCGAGCCATCGAACCGGTAGCGGATGGCTCGGGCCAACGCCTGGGCGATGGAGGGAGTGACATTCGCTTCCAGGGCGATGGTCAACTGCTTGGTGGTGGTGCCGCTGGAAGTCCAGGTCTGGGTCCCGATGACCGCACTGAACTCACCCGCGGTGTAGGTCACCTGGTTGAATTCATCGACGGTGAAGCCCAGGTCCGGAGCAATTTCGAGAACATCCTGGGTCGCCAGGCCGGCGGTCAGTTCGACCCGCAGGTAACCACCGCCAAAGTTGGGCGAATCAGGATCGGCGACTACCGCGTTGATCCCGAGCCGAGCGGGATTCGCCCGAGTGGTGGCGACTGACGCCAGGCCGGTGATGGTGGCGTTGTCGTTCTTGGCGATGACGTTGATGATGCGGGCCGCGGTCAGGCTGGTGGCCGAGGTCTCGCCCGTGGCCACGTTCGTGTCGCCATCACTCAGGGTGAAGGTGACCGCTCGCTGCCCCGGGGTCGGGTTGTCGGCGTTGCTGGGGAGGCTGCGGAAGGCAACCGCCCGAGCGACCGACTGAACCCGAGCGACGGTGGCGCTGCTGTTGAACGTCACCACCAGCGGGCTGCTCGAGGTGCCATCTCCAGTCAGGGTCCCGACCGTGACGAAGGCGAGCGACACGCTGTCCCAAACCTGGACCGCTCCGCTCACCACCTTCACCCCGGCGTTGGTGGTCGAGCTGACGATCGAGAGCCGATCGTCGGCACTGACCACGAACCCAACCTGGGGCGAGGTGCCACCAATCTCCGCGGCCAAGGCCACGGTCAGCACACCGCCATTGAGCACCGCAGTGTCGACATCGGTGATCGTGTTGGTCGAGTCGACCAGCACCGCCACCGCCTGCTCGGTCCAGCTGCCGACCGTGGTCGCCAGCTTGACGACCGGAGCGTCGTTGACCGGCTGCACCGCCACAGGCTGCACCGCTTCACCCCCGGTGTTCCAGGCCGCACCGTCGAAGAAGGTGAAGCCAATGGTGCGGGTAGTGGTCGGGCTGGGGTCCTGGCTGGTGGTCGAGTAGCCAATCTGCCCGGCCACGGCGTTGACCGCCGCCACGGTCGCCGAGCCGTTGAAGGTGATCTTCAACGAGGTGGTCGCGGCGATGCTCGACATGGTGCCGACCAGGGTCGGGGTGCCACCGATGTTGTAGAACACCTGGGCGGCAGTCTCCCCGGTGCCCCGGGTCACCCCGTTCCCCTCGACCACCGTCAGGCGATCGGTGGTCGCCCCACCCGCCCTGATCGTCACCTGCAGCGCCCCGTTGTTGAAGCTGCTGTTGTCGACGTCACTGATCGCGAAGCTGGCCCCCGCGAGCACCAGCACCGGGCTGCCATCCTCGGTGTAGGTCTGGGCCGAGCCCGCGGTGAAGGCGATCGCCGGGGCATCGTTGACGGCGATCACCTTGACGGTCCCCGCCACCGTGTTGCTCACCGCACTGTCGCGGGTCTCAGACAGCGAGAACTGCACCGTGCGATCGTTCGTCACAGGGTTGTCGGAGGTGTTCCGGAACGTCACCGCCCGGCCGACCAGCTGCACCCGGTCGAGGGTGGCATTGGCGTTCCAGGTGATCACCAGCGGGGTCGTCCCCACGCCACCGATCACGCTGCCGACCACCGTGCCGCTCACCGAGACATCACGGGCGGTGTCGTTGCTGGCGGCAGCCGAGCTGACCGTCACGCCACCAATCGCCCCGATGTTCAGTTCATCGGCGGCGGAGCCGCTGACGATCGACACCGTCAGAGCAGCACCCGTGAAGTTCCCGGTCGCCGTCCGCAGGAAGAGATCGGGGTCGGTGGCCGTGAACGTGGCCAGGGCCGCCACCGCGGCACCATTCTCGGTGTAGCTGGCAATCGGAGCCGTGGTGGGGCCAAGCACCGGAGCGTCGTTCGCGTCGGTGATGTTGACCGTCACCGAGACAAGATTGCTGTTCGCCGTGGTCGCGACACCGTCGTTGAGCTGCAGCCGGATGACCCGACTGTCGCTCGCCAGGAAGGCGTTCGCCGTGCTCTGGTAGCCGATACTCCGGGCCAGGGCCTGGGTGGCGGCCTGCGACGCGGCGGACGTGAGGGTGACCGTGAGGGCCGCAGAGGTGCGGGTGACCGACCCGATCAGGTCGGCTCCGTAGTACACGTTCCCGGTCGTCGCGGTCAGCGACTCGTAGTAGATCTGGCCGGTCGTCTGGGTCTGTGCGGCGGAAATGATCTGCAGCACATCGCCCGTCTTGGCAGCCGCCAGGGTGGCGGTCAGCTTGCCATTCGTGAAGTTCGTTGTGTCCACGTCAGCCACAACCAGGTCGCTCGCCAGCACGACCGCCTGCCCATTCTCGGTGAAGCCAACCGGGGCGGCGGCGGAGGTCAGCACGGGAGCCGTGTTGACCGGGGCCACCGTCACCGACCGGGTGATCGACGACGACAGCGGATCGGCGAACGATTCAGGCTCCAGCACCGTGAGCTGGACCGTGCGGGTCGCTGTCGAAGGTGCCTGCGAGGTGTTCCGGAACGCCACTGCCCGCATCAGGAATTCCAACCCGCGGAACGGAGGAATGGCCGCTGACGTGATCGAGAACGACGACGGGCTGGTCCGCGTGAAGACCCCGAACACGGTGTTGGTCGAGTTCGTGATCACCCCGGTCGACGGGTTGACCGTGTAGCCATTCAGCACCAGCTCGTCGGCTCCCGCCTGCAGCCCATCGGTGATGGACGCTTCCAGGCGGTAGGAACCAATTGTCGCGCCCAGGCCCGTCGAGTAGCCGCCGATGTCGGGATCCTGCCAGCTGATGGCCGCGTCGATCGCGACGGGAGCTCCCCCTTCGGTGAAGGTCCGCAGGGTGGTTGTCCCCCCCACGAAGATCGGGGCGTCGGGGGTCGAGGTCACGACCACCGGCAGGAAGAGCCGCGAAACCTCGGTCGCATTATCAGCGGTCGGGGTCAACTTGGTTGCCACCGAGAATTTCACGTTCGAGGTGAAGCCGTTGCCGGTGTCGTCGCTGGCGTTCGAGAACCGCAGGGCCCGAGCGAGAGCCTGGACCATCTCCGACATCGGAGGTGCCCCCTGGGGCAGATCGCTCAGCAGGGTGAACATCGCCCGCTCGTCGGGCACGCTCTGGTTCGTCCCGTAGGTGGCCGTGGCGAAGTGGACCCCGTTGTACCGCACGTGCCAAGGAGACGCGGTGTTGAAGTACAACCCCTGGTTGGCGTCACCGGAACTGGCCACCGACACCCGGTTCTGGCGGTTGCCCGAAGCCGCATCGACAGCGAAGTAGCCCCCCGCCAGCAGCGTGTCGCTTTCCGGATCCTGGTCCACAATGGTGAACCCGGAATCGAACGCCACCGGCGACCCATTTTCGGTGTAGGCCACCGAGGCCACCGTGGTCGTGATCGCGTACGTCAGGTTGGTCACCGTGACCGCCACCGCCAGCTCGGCGGTTTGCGTTCCCCCGTCCGACACCCGGATTGTGGCGTTGTAGACGTTGTTTCCATCGCCATCCTGCGGGATCTCGAAGTCGGGTGCCGCGGTGAAGCTCAACGCTCCCGTCTGGGCATCGAATGTGAAGTCCCCCGAATCCTGTCCCGAGACCAGTTCGTAGGTCAGGGTCTGCGTCGGGTCGATGTCGGCATCGGTCGCCGCCACGGTCAGCAGCGTGCCTGACGTTCCCTCAGGCACAGC
>CAIUHT010000948.1 GCA_903898975.1 uncultured Planctomycetaceae bacterium | reverse complement strand
TTTCGAACGAATTCGTCGCATAGCTGACGAGCAGTTCTTCCCCGTGCCCGGGGACGAGGCGGGCCTTGGCGGCATAGGCGAACACTCGCGGATTCTTTTGTGGTTCGGGACAGGTGTGGACCGTGACCGGCTCGGACCAGGGGCCGAGTGGGGTGCGTGCCGTGCGAAGCTGGATGTTGGGATCGAGTGGTGGCGAATAGAGGTAGACCCAGCGTTGGCGCGTGGGGAGCCAGGTGAGGGAGCCTTCCGTTCCGACGCCGGTGGCGAGGGGACTGGCCTGGCGAGGGTCGGGTTGCCAGCCGGTGCGGGTCCAGAACCGCCACTGGTCGGGTTGGTCGAGCAGCTGGGGAGCGACCTGGGCGACGACCAGCCGGCGGGGTTCTTCCCGGCGACCGCGGGCCGTGCCAAAGATCTGGACAGCGTCGTGGGTGCGGAGGAGTTCGAGGCCCCAGAGGGCTTCGTAGTCGGCGGTGAATTCGCCGCAGGGGAGGGGAATTTGCCGGGTGCGCCACTGGGCGGGGTGCTCGAGCGGGTTTTCGACCACGAGCAGCGACTGATCGTGGAGGGTCCAATCGAAGGCGGTGATGGTGCCGGGGGAAGTGAGGCGGGTGGTGAGCAGAAAGAGCCGGTCGTTTTCGACGAGACCGTCCCAGATCCAGAAATAGCCGGGCTGGTTGTGCGGTTTGAGAAAGGAGGTGGGCTCGCCCAGGGGATCGCGATGGAGGAGGAGTTCGACCTGGGCCTGGGGCCCGAACCCCCGTTGGTGGGCGAAGGAGTTGTTGACCATGCGGACGTTCTCTCGGCGTCCCGCGCGGATGGTTCCCACGAGGGTGTCGCCGAAGACCCAGAGCCACGATTGATCGGGGAGGGGGATGGAGTAGATGGCATCGGCCCCGAGCCAGCCTGCCGGGCTGGCGAACAGGCGTTCGATCTCCGGGGCGGGGCGGACCGATTCGGCCCGCAGTGGGGCGGGGGGCGTGTCTTGGCGGGGCGGCTGACCCCACGGCAGGAGCAGCGAGAGCCAGAAGAGAGAAGCCAGCATGGGAGGTTGGGGGTGCGGGTGAACTGGGCCTGAATGGGGAGTGGGCTGAGTGTGGCGTGGGTTGAGTCGCGTTCAGGCGGAGAGAGCCAGGCCCGGGTTTGGCTGGAGCTGAGTGAAGACCCGACTGACATCCTGCGACGGCGCGCCTGCGAATGGAAGGCCAACTGGCAGGGCGAGTCCCGGCGCGTGGCGTTCCTGCCGAACGGCCCCACCAACGTGCCCGGCGTGGGGAACGCGACAGGGTGCGGGGTGGGAGATGCGTGACACCGGGCCGCGTGCTCGCATGGCCGGGGTGGTGCCTGGCTGCTTCAGGCACCCATCGGGCCGCGTGTTACGGCGAGGTGGCGAACGCCAGTGAGGGCGTACGCGTTCGCAGCGGAGTCACTCGGACGAGCGGGCGAGTGGCTGGCCCTGAAGCGACGTGGTGCGCTTCTGGGGGTGGACTGCGCGTCGGTCGTGGGTGTCACCAGATTCGCGCGGCAGTGCGGGCGGAGCGCTGGCGCGAGCCGGCTGGGGGCGGGCAGAGCCGGGGTGAGCCGTTGGTGGGCCGCGGGGGGGGACTTGCGGTGGGGGTGGTTCAGACCACACCGGCGCCGAAGCCGTCTTCCCCCACGGAGGCGACGGTGCGGAGCCCCTGGCCGACGGGGAGGCGTTCGCGGCCACCATCTCCGCCGCGCCCACCCGTGGAAAAGTGGGGGCCGGAGAGGGGCGCGGTCGGCTCGGGAACGCGCTGGGTTTCTGCCGGGTCGACCCGCAGGTGCCGGCCCGCCACCTCGGCGGTCACAGGCTCGCGGCGTGGGGCCGCGGCGAGCGGGAGTTCGGCCAACGCTTCCTGCTCGTCGATTGTCGCGTAGTTTTCTTCGCCGAAGTCGTCGTAGGTGCAGACATAGCCGGGCTGTTGAGCGCGGACCCGTTCCTCGGCGAGGGCGAGCATGACGCGGTTCTGGATCTGTTCCCGGCAGCGGGCGTTGATGGGGTGGGCGATGTCGGCGTAGAGGCGGGCGCGTCCCTCGGGATCTTTCTGGGCGCGGTCATCGAGCAGCTTGATTCCGCACTGGTTGCAGTACCCGGCGCGGAGATGGTTCTTGGTGCCGCATTTGGGGCAGCGATCGGTGAGCTTGCGGCTGGGCATGGCGACGAACGCGCCGCGAAGTCCCTCGATGATCTTGAGATCGCGGATGACGAAACACTGATCGAACGTGATCGAGCAGAAGGCGAGCAGGCGCTCCTGGGCGTCATCCATCAACTTGATGCGGACCTCGGTGATTTCCAT
This sequence comes from uncultured Planctomycetaceae bacterium, assembly GCA_903898975.1. GTDB lineage: Bacteria > Planctomycetota > Planctomycetia > Planctomycetales > Planctomycetaceae > UBA10511. Next base: position 1,871 of record CAIUHT010000948.1, on the reverse strand, counting down.
GGCGCTGTTCCTTCCAGAGGGTGTCATCCATGCCGCGGGGGGTGGTGCAGACCAGCCGCCGCGGTTGCCTGGGAAGTCCGGCTTTCCAACCGGGCCCGACATCCTGGAGAGGATGGGGAGGGCCGCTGTGGCTCACCGGGGATGGGATTCGTTCCGACCTGTTCCTCGCACGCCTCACGACACTTGTTGTTCCGTTGGTGGGCTGTCCCTCGCCGGTGGGGGGTCAGCCAGCCAGTCGGGCCACGCACACACGATCGCGGCCCGCAGCGGCCACGCGTGCCGCGAGGGCCCGCGCCTGCGTCACGTTCCGACACAATCCGAAGTAGCTGGTGCCACTGCCGCTCATCTGGTGTCCCAAGAAAGGGAGGGACTCGAAGAGGTGGCGCAGCCGGCAGACGTCGGGATTGAGCAGTTCCGCGGCGGGCTGCAGGGTGTTCACCAGCAGCCGGGCGGCCTGGGTGAGTCGCCCGGCGCGAAGTTCCGCCGCCAGGGCCCGGGCCCGGGTCACGCCGGGTTCGGGCCGGCAGTGCTGGAAGACCCGGGGAGTGGACAGGCCGGAGGGGGGCTTGGCGACCACAAAGGCGAGCCCGGTGGGGACGGGGACAGGCTCGACCACTTCGCCGCGACCGGTGCAGATGGCGGCGGGGGCGTGCGCCAGGAAGAAGGAGATGTCGCTGCCGAGCCGGGCTCCGAGCGCGCGGAGCTGGTGGTCCGAGAGGGGGAGGTTCCAGAGGCGGGTGAGGCCGAACAGGGTGGCGGCGGCGTCGGCCGAGCCCCCGGCGAGTCCCGCTTCGAGGGGAATCCGCTTGTGCAGCTCGATGGTGACGTCGAGGGGGCAGCCCGTTTCGGCGGCGAGCAGTTGCGCGGCCCGGCAGACCAGGTTGCGGTCATCGACCGGGGGGAGCGGTTGCGGGGGGGCGGCGGCGGGGGCGAGGTTGCGGCAGTGCAGCGTGAGCCCGCGTCCCGGGGGGGCCGGGGTGAACCGGAGTTCGTCGTACAGGTCGAGGGTGACCATCAGCGATTCGAGATCGTGATAGCCATCGGGCCGACGGCCGAGCACCTGCAGCGAGAGATTGAGCTTGGCGGGTGCGAAGACGGTCACGCGGGAGGCGTGCTGTCCGTCAGTCGTGGATCGTTCGATCACGCACCGCATGGTGGGGGGTCACTTCCTGTGAATCCGCTGACGGGCGAGAGGGCAGAACCGGTGGGCCTTCCCGAGGGGAGGTGACCGCCGGGGTCAAAACCGTGGGCATCCACTCCCACGGGCTGCGGGACCCTCTCGGTCGGGACGGCGGCGTCGTGCCGGTCCAGGCTGAGCGGAAACCGCGAAAAATGCCGTTGAACTCACCCGATTCCCTGCTGTTAATTCACTGTGAATAACCTGTCAATCCCGATTTTCGGTTTTTTCTGCGGGAGAACCGGCCCACGGGGCGAGCAGGCGGGTGATTCGCGCGTGAACTCGGGCGGTCTGTTTGACCAGCAAGAGACCGGGGAGCGGGCGGATCTCACCGGCGGGCTGACCGGCCCGGGCGGTGCCGCGCCAGGAGCCCTCGGGGATGAGGTCGGGGAGGGTTTTGGCCAGACCGTCGGCAGCGGGCAGCGGGACCGGGTACGCCCGCCACTCGAACGGGGGGGACCAGGCTTCATCCCGCTCGCTGGTTTGGGCGGCGAGTTCATCGAGTTCGGCGAGGACCTGCGCGAGTTCCCAGTGTTCGGGTTGGGAGGCCCGGATGATCAGCACGTCGCCCAGTCCTTGAACGGGGAGAGGGGCGGGCCTGGCTGGGACAGAGTTGTCCGCTGGGAGGGGGGCATTCGCCGGGGCCGCGTCATTCGCGGGGGCCGCGTCATTCGCCGGGAGTGAGGGAGTGGCC
>CAIUHT010000947.1 GCA_903898975.1 uncultured Planctomycetaceae bacterium | reverse complement strand
CCGCCTCGATCTCACGGATGAAACAGCCATGGGCGACGGGGTCGTCCAGACGTACCCGCTGGATGACCTTAAGGGCGACCCGGCGTTTGAGGCTCATGTGCAGAGCCTCGTAGACTTCGCCCATCCCGCCTTGGCCAATCAACCGGGTCACCCGGTACTGACGCAGATCACAGGGCAGCGGCAGGGTCGGCTCCGGACTTGAGGCACGTTGTGTTTTCAGTTCGGCCACCCATCCGGAAACGGTCGTGATCGCCCGGGTGTCGGCTTCAATCGCGGCGCGAGCGAGGTCGAGGGCATGCGGCGTTACCCCTGCGAATTGGCGGGCGATTTCGCTGGGACCGTCGTCAATCTCGTCGAGGGTGCGTTGGCAGGAAACACAGGTGTCGACGTGGTCACACACCGTTTCCAGCACTTCCCCCCGGAGATCGCCCCGCATCAGGTGCACAAGGGCTTCCCGGGGCGGGCAAGGCGGGCCATCCGTCATGAATTGCGTGCCCATTGGTTCAGGTCAGTCATCAGTTCTCCTGAGAGAACTATCGAAGGTGCGTTACAGGGGAGGGCTCGGGGGGGGGGCGGGAGTAAGGCGGAAATCCTCTACCAACAGATCGCGAAGACGTTGCAACACTCGCTGCTTGGCGACTCGTACGGCAGAGGGCGTGACGGAGAATTGCCGGGCAATCTCACCGGTTGGGACCTGCTCAACCGCGCTCATCCAGAACATCTGCCACGTCTTCTCGGTGGTTGATTGACGAACCAGCTCGAGAGCCCGGGCGCGGATTTCCTCGAGTACCTGCTGTTCACTCTCAATGGTTTCGGGATCTTTCTGCCGGGGAGCAGGGACTTCGGAAAGCTGGTCCGTAATGATCACCGACTCGATCGGCTGCGACCGAAAATGATCGGCCACCCGGCGCTCCACAATGGCCCGCAACCATCCCCGAAAAGTTCCCCGCACCGCATCTCGTTCAAAACTCCCGATTCCCGAGCAGATCGAACGAAAGCTCTCCTGCAGAACATCATCGACCAGACCCGGGGGAACATTACGGCGACGAATCCAGTACCGCAGTAGCGGAGTGTAGACCAGGGCAAACCGGGTCCATCGTTCTTCCGAGAAATCCCTCAGTCCAGCCACCAGGCTGGAGCGGGTTGACAATTCGGCCTGAGATGCCCGTATTTGACCAGCAGGCTCATCGGGTATCATTTGATCCTCTGGGCGAGTTTTTGACCGAGCATCCTGGAAGGACCATTCGCCGCAACTCTCCTGAATCAATACACTTGCCGACACGATGGCAGGTCGACGGTGGACATTTACAGGGCTGCCAGTCCCTGATGTTTTCCATCTTTACCCACAGAGTAATCGGGACAAGAGCGGATTGCCAACCCAACACATTGTTGCCCAAGATTCAGAAATGAGTACCTTGGCACACGAGAACAGGCGAATTGCACTTCTTGGTGTGAGAGGCGTTGACCGCTCTCTTCTGAGTTCCATCCTTCTCCGATTCGAGGACCCCAGTCCGAAATCCTGCCGGGACGGCGTTGTTTCCAATGGAGGGAGCCCAACGAGTCAGATGTCCGGACAAAAGTCGGGCCTCGCTCTCGGCCTCCGGGGGCCGATTCCTGGTTTGCGCTCGTGGTCATGCACTGTAAAGACAACCGGGAAGGGGGCTGCCCCCCCGCAGGATGTGGTGTGATTCCAAGAGGTGTCGCTTCCGGAGCGACCTACACCAGACCTGAATGGGTGGTCGTCCGGGTCCGTGGGATGGCTTGTGATGTGCCAACCTCAGTGTTCCCCCAATTTGAGCCCCGTCGTAGTCTCTCGGAATGCGGTTTCGAACACGCGAACTTAATTGGCAACGCTCGCGGTATGCGAAATGCAGAAAGTTCCCGGCCCCCGCACGTGCTGGGGGCGGTCGACGCAGTCCCCTTGTCGGGAGTCTCGAGTGTGGTGCCTGGGAAGGGGTTGGGCTGGCGAATTTCAGCAGTGGCAGCTGCGGTGACAGCATGAAAAATGACCCTGCGCGGTGGATCCTGGTTCGATTGCGGGGCCGATCAGGAGTGTTTGGAACGCGGCGACCCACACTGCGAAACGGACCAGAATTGGGGTGAACTGACGTCTGATGCGGCAAGGTGTCTACAATTCATTTGTCCGCGATCATTGTCCCCCTGCCAGACCACTCATGTCGCCTCCTGTGCCGTCATTTCTCGAACGTTGCCTGGGGTGGTTGGTCGAGCATCGGGCTGTCGGTTTCGCACTCGCCTGTCTGCTTACACTGGTGGCGGTCCCGGTCTCGCGCCGTGGAACGTCGCTGATGCGCTGGCCGCTGCCGTGGCCGGCAAGACGGTCTATGGTCAGGTGCGGGCTTCGCTGACCGCCGCCGATCCGCTGACGCTCGCGCTCGGGCGTCCGAACCGCGAACAGGTCACCACCGTGCGGCAATCCACCGCCACGACCATCCAGGCGCTGGAACTGACCAACGGCGACACGCTGGCCAAGCTGCTGAAACGCGGCGCCGAACAATTGGTCGCCACCAACGCGGACGGCCGCACGCTTGCAGAACGGGTTTTCCAGCAGGCGCTCACGCGGCCGCCGACTCGCAAGGAACTGAATCTGGCCGTCGGACTGATCGGCCCGAAGCCGCAGACCGAAGGTGTCGAGGACCTGCTCTGGAGTGTGGCGATGCTGCCGGAATTCCAGCTGACTTACTGAGGCGTGGAATCGCCTGGAATTTCGGCGGAATCCGCGGGCTGGGCGGGCGGAAGCACTTCGGCCGGGCGCCCGTTCAGAGCTTCAGCCGGAGCAGGCCCACTTCGAGCACCAGCGCTTCCTGGGCGTTGGTGTAGAGCATTCGTTGGGTTTTTTCCCAGGAATCGAGGTTCTTGCGGGCATCGTCCGGTTGAAGTCGCTCCGCCACAGCTGCGGTCGCCGGCCCGAGGTTCGGCAGGAATGAAAGATCTCCGGGAGAGCCCAAGGTGCCCAACCAGACGTCGCGCAACCACGCCTGCAGGCCGGCGGCAAACTCGCCGCGCCGACGACGGTATTCCGCCTCGACGGCCGCCTTGAGCTCCTCCTCCCAGCGCTCCTGCTGGGCCGCCTCGGCATCCGGATACTTCCGCAGCGGCGACTGGGCGGTGAGGGTTTCCTCAATGCGCTCCTTGGTGGCGGTGAGCGCCGTGAGCAGTGAGCCCAGCAGTTGGTAGCGGCCGAACAGCGGGGGAGATTTGGGCCGGGCCAGTTCCGCGAAACGGCCGACCCAAGAGGCCACCTCGTCGTCCATCCGCACCAGGCCGCTGGCGAAACTGAGCCGCAGGCAGCGCGAGATGATGGTCTCCAGCAGCCGGTCCGGTTCGGTGCAAAGGAGAATGATGACGCAGCCGGCGGGCGGCTCCTCCAGCGTCTTGAGGAAGGCGTTGGCCGCGCTCGCGTTCATACGGTCGGCGCCGGCAAAAATGGCGATCTTGTAGGCCGCCTCCGCGGCGCGAAGTCCGTGGATGCGGATGACTTCGCGGGTCTGGTCGGCGCCGATCACCCGGCTTTTCATTTCGGGCCGGACCCAGACGACATCCGGGTGGTTCCCGCGCGTGATCCGGCCGCAATTCTGGCAGCTTCCGCACGGTTCGAGGGGGACGTTGTTCTCCCCGCGCTCCCGGGGCGCGACACAGTTGAGGGTCTGGGCGAGCCGGGTGGCGGCGTCCTCGAGCACCGTGAGGTCGTCGCCGAGAAACAGGTAGGCGTGCCCCAGCCGGCCGCGGGCGAGACTGCGGCGCAGCAGTTCGGCGGCGGTCTGCTGGTTCGTGTTGGCCGGTGCGGTCATGCGGAAAGCGGGCGAAAGCATGGCGGCGACGGGCAAAAGCTCAACGCACAATCGCCCGGCTGTGCCGACGCCTTTGTCCTCATGACAGGCGGACGGTGTTCAATTCCTTGAGGGGCGGACTAGCGCGAACCGCCAGAATT
>CAIUHT010000946.1 GCA_903898975.1 uncultured Planctomycetaceae bacterium | reverse complement strand
CCCAGGTTGACCAGCCCACGATCACCAAAGACCGACACCAGTCGCTCCATCAGGCCGTCGAGGTGCTCCATCCGAATCGAATAGTAATTGTGCTTTCCATCCCGCCGAGCTTCGATCAGGCCCGCTTCCCGCAACAAGGCCAGGTGATGGCTGACCGCGGGCTGGCTCTGCCTCAGTCGAGCACACAGTGCCGTGACATGCAACTCTCCCGCCTGTCCGAGGAAAAACAGAATCCGCAGCCGAGTTTCGTCGGCCAACAGCTTGAACATTCCAACCAAGCTGCCTTCCAGGTGAGAATTCAGTTCAGAAAGTGCGGGGCTTTCGGTCGCCGCCGGCGCTTCCAAAGTTTGCGAAGTCATGGGGTCCTCAGGGGATGATCCCGCCCGGTTCGGCTCTGGGTGTCCCGATTGGGCAGCCCCCGCCTGCCGATCGCCTGCGGAAAAAGAAGAAGAACTGTTCAAGGCGACCTTCCCGCGACGCCCCGCCTGGAGCACTGCTGGTCGAACTGTTGGACGGAATTGAGCCAGTCGGGATCAGGCCAGACAGGCTTCAGCCGGTTGGGATGCAACTTGATGGGATTCAGCACTCGCCAGGCCGCGTCTGCACAATCAGACATCACGACAGACCGGGGTCGACCTGCACATGACGAACGACCGTCTGCAGGAATAACCAGATCGCCAGACACTTTCCCCCAGGGGAAAAGACTGCGGGCTCGACAGGCAAGAGCGGATTGTGTTCAGATGGGACTCGAGAGGGGCTGGTCAACCGCCACGGCAACCTCGCCCCCAAAGACCCACTCCCTCCAGCAAAGAGGGGAATTGCAGCCGACGCTCTCTCCCCGTGATGCGGAGACGTCGTCATGCCGTCTGGACAGAATGGGTCCCTTGGAGACTCCATTCTAACACCCCAGACAAGGGTGTCAAACTCCCCGCGACCTTCCTAAATCCCTTTCCTCCTCCGGTGGGACTTAGCCGGTCCACCCGCGTCACTCGTCAGTGCGATTCCCCCCGCTCAGGTTGGCCAGTTCCCCAGCGCGCCGCCAAAATCCCCGGCAAAGACCTGCCGCCGTCGTGGGGCAGGCTGACTTTGAGCGGGAACAGGTGTCAATCATTGCGGCAGCGATTGGCGAATGGCCCAGATCCGAACTGCAAAACAATCAGGTCAGCGGACGAGAACCTGGCAAACTGACGCGGGAAAACCCACCAGACCGCGCCCTGCTTCCAGAGCAGGCCTGGTTGACCTCCGCAGCTTCCCCTCCGGAGAATCCCGGCAGACAAGTCCGAGGAGGTGTTCTCCGCAGCCACAGTTCTCCTCACGGTCGTGGGGCTCGATGCCGACCAGTCCTTCACACCAGTCCCGCCGACATCGCTTGCCGCATCGTCTGTTCGCTGGCAGGGGCGCTGACGCTGCCATGGGCCCCGCTCCCCGTTCTCATTCATTCCTGACTGGTTCAAACCTCGAATGTCGTCGCCATCGAATCCTCCTGCACAAACCCCTCCTCTCCCTCTGCCCGGTCCATTCGCCTCGCTCGCCGGTCGCCGCGCCCTGGTCACCGGGGCCTCGTCGGGCATTGGCCGCGCCATCGCCCTGGAATTCGCCCGTGCCGGTGCCGATGTCATCGTTCACTGCCGCGCCTCCCAGGATCTGGCCGAACAAACGGTCCGAGACTGCCGGACCTACGGTGTCCGTTCCACCCGTCTCACCGCCGACCTCGCTAACCCAGGTCAGATTGCCTCGCTCGTCGAGCGTGCGTTCGACACCTGGCACGGACTCGACCTGTTGGTCAACAACGCAGGGGTCGATCTGCTCACAGGTCCCAACGCCCGCCTCTCCTACGCCGAAAAGCTCCAGGCGCTTCTCGATGTCGATGTGCGGGGTACACTGCTGGTTTGTCAGCAGGCGGGGCCCCGTCTCAAGCAGGCGGGACGGGGCGTGATTCTAAACATTGGCTGGGATCAAGCCGACCGGGGCATGGAAGGAGCCAGTGGCGAACTGTTCGCCACGGCGAAAAACGCCCTGATGGGCTTCACGCGTAGCCTCGCCCTGTCACTGGCCCCCGAAGTGCGCGTGCACTGCCTCGCCCCGGGGTGGATCAAGACCGCCTGGGGCGAGCAAGCCGCCGACTCCTGGCAGCAACGCGTCCTCGCCGAAACCCCGCTTCGTCGTTGGGGGACACCCACCGATCTGGCCAATCTCGCCCGTTTTCTGTGCAGTGACGAAGCCGCCTACCTCACCGGCCAGGTCATCAACGCCAACGGCGGCGCCGTCCGTTAATCACGTCCGCTGATCGGCTCCACTCCCGTCCCCAGCCTCTGGCTTCGTGGCTCCGCCGCAGAGAGCTCGCCCCCACCCTCCTCCACCCCCGGGCTTCCCTGCCTCCCTTGGGGGCACGGGCCCGCAGCCGCCCCCCACTCCCTCGGTCCAGTCTCCCGTCAGGCCGCAGCGTCGGCCTGCCCGTGTCTCCGTAATGTCTCCAGGAGCTGATCCAGGTCGTCGGGAGTCGTCAGCGGGTTCATCAGCGTGCACCGCAACGCCGGGACTCCTCCGAACGAGCCAGGCACCAGGTAGGTCTCTCCCGACTCAATCGCCCGCCTCCGCACCCGCAACTGAAACGCTCCCACCTCGGCAGGTGTCGCCCCTCGCAGCCTCGCTGGGATGTGCCGAAAGACCACGATGTTGCACTCGGGTTCGTGCAACGCTTCAAAATCGTCGGCGGCCTGGAGCTTTTCGTGCAGGCTTCTCCCCAGCGCGAAGGTCACATCGACCAGATCTTCAAACAGCCCGGGGCCGAACAGGCTCCAGACCCCCCACAACCCCAAAGCGGCTCCCCGCTTCGTGCACTCGACCGTCCGCAAACCCCCATCGTAATCCCGCAGATCGGGGCCACTGGGGTCGAACAGATACGGCGCCGCCTGTTGAAAGGCCCGATAGCTGCTCCCCCGGTCTCGATACAGCAGAAACGCGCACAGGGCTGGGACGAACAGCATCTTGTGCGCATCCCACGTCAGGCTGTGCGACCGCTCACACCCCGACAGCAGACTGCGGTGGCGTCGACTGAAGAGCACCGCCCCGCCGTGTGCCGCGTCGACGTGCAACCAGACGTCATGCCGCTCGCACACCTCGGCGACCGCCTCAAGTGGATCGAAAGCCCCAATCGGGGTCGCACAGGCACTCGCGGCCACCGCCACAATCGGAAATCCCTCCCGCCTCAACTTCCGCAGCGTCTCATCCAGCCGCTGGGGACACATCCGCCGTCGTTCATCCACTGCGGCGGGAACCACCTGCTCGGTTCCCAGCCCCAGGATGCCCGCCGACCGGGCAAGGCAGTAGTGGGCATCCGCCTGCACCACCAGCTTGGCTGGCTTTCCCCCTGCCGCCAGGCACTCCGCCAGCACACCCCGCTCCCAACTCCCGCCCAGCGCCACGTTCCGAGCCACCAGCATCGCGGTCAGGTTCGCCAGCGAGGCCCCGTGCGTCACAATCCCCCCCCCACCCGCCACGGGCTCCACCACTCCACCCGTTGCGCCGGCCGTTGCCAAATCCGCTCCCGCAGGGGGCCCCCAGCCGACACGTTGCAGCAAGTCACCCACCACGGCTTGTTCGGCCGCCGTCACAAACGGGCCCATCTCGTAGATG
>CAIUHT010000945.1 GCA_903898975.1 uncultured Planctomycetaceae bacterium | reverse complement strand
GGTTGCCGACCGAGACGCAGTATGTCGCGGCGGCGTACAGCCTGTCGCCGGCGGTGACGACGGTGGCGGGGCTGTCGCGGGAGTGGACGGGGTTGCCGCCGGTGCTGGCGGTGAAGTCGGCAGCCGAGGCGCTCGATTATGTGCCGAAGGTGACCGACCTGGGGCAGAAGCTGCTGCGGCGGTTTTGGCCGGGACCGGTGACGCTGGAGTTCGCCGCCCCGCACGTGGGGGGGCTGACGCGCTCGCTGCCCGCGGCGACCGTGGCGGCGGGGAGTTTCGAGAATGGGCTGTCGATTCGATGTCCGGCCCACGAGGTGGTGCAGGCGGTGCTGAGGCTGTTGCCTGCGCCGCTGCTGCTGACTGCCGAGCGGGATAGGTTGCCGGGGGCGAGCACGGCCGCCGAGTTGGCGGGGCACGCCGGGCCGGCGTTGTCGCTGGTGGTTGATGCGGGGCCGCTGCGGTACGAACAGCCGACGAGCATAGTGCGCCTGGGGGAGTCTGGCTGGGAGATTCCCCGGGAGCGCGTGGTGACGGCGCGGACGCTGAACCGGCTGGCGGGGACGCTGTACCTGTTTGTGTGCACGGGGAACACGTGCCGGAGTCCGATGGCCGAGGCGTTGTTTCGGCGGCGGTTGGCCGAGCGGCTGGGGTGTGGAGAGGACGAGCTGGTCGACCGGGGTTACGTGGTTTCTTCGGCCGGGGTGGCGGCGGGGCCGGGGGAGCCGGCGAGCGAGGAATCGGTCGAGCAGATGCGGCAGCGGGGGATTGACCTGCGGCATCACGAGAGCCAGCCGGTGACGGAGCACCTGGTGTGGCAGGCGGACCGGATCCTGACGATGACGCGGGGGCATCGAGAGGTGCTGGTGCGGGAGTTTCCGGAGCTGGCGGGGCGGATCGAGGTGTTGGCGGCGGATGGGCGGGATCTGTCGGACCCAATTGGGGGGGGTCCGGACGAGTACCGGGCGTGTTGCGAGCAGATCGAGCAGGGGCTGGCCCGCTTGCTCGAGCGGATTCCCCCTGTCTGAGCACTCCTCGAGCGAGCGAGCTGGCGATGATTATCGCGATTGGAAGTGACCACCGGGGGTACGCGATCAAGACGCGGCTGCTGGCGATGCTGGCGGAGGCGGGGCACGAGCCCGTGGATTGCGGGACCGACTCGACCGATGTGGTGGACTATCCCGACTACGCGGCGCGGGTGGCCGAGGCGGTGAGCACAGGCCGGGCGCAGCGGGGGATCCTGATCTGCTGCACGGGCATTGGGATGGCGATGGCGGCGAACAAGTTCCCCGGGGTGCGGGCCTGTCCGTGTCATGACGAGATGACAGCGCGGCTGAGCCGGCAGCACAACGACGCGAACGTGCTGTGCCTGTCGGCGGACCTGCTGGGGGAGCGGATGCTGAACCGGCTGACGGAGATCTGGCTGGCGACCGATTTTGAAGGGGGCCGGCATGCCCGGCGGCTGGAGAAGATCGCCGAGCTGGAGGCGCAGTGGCTGAAGCCTGCCCGGGGGGGGTGACCGGAACGGGGGGCGTGGAACGGAGGGGGCCAGCGCGGGCCCGGTGGGAAGTCGCGGTGACGCCGCGAGGTCTGTGAGTGACAGAACTGGATGACCGAGATGAATCCCCAGAGCCTGAAGTATTCGAAGACGGATGAGTGGATTGCGGTGGAGGGGGAGATCGCGACGGTCGGAATTACCGACCTGGCGGTGCAGGCGTTGACCGACCTGGTCTTCATCGAGTTGCCGGCGAAGGGGAAGCGGGTGGAGCTGGGGAAAACCTTTGGCGTGGTCGAAAGCGTCAAGGCGGCGAGCGACCTCTACAGCCCGGTGACGGGCGAGGTGGTGGAGTCGAACGGGAAGGTGGCGAACGACCTGGGGATCCTCTCGAGCGATCCCTTTGGTGCGGGGTGGCTGATGAAAGTGAAGCTGTCGGCTCCACTGCCCGCCGACCTGCTGACCCGCGCCGAGTACGAAGCCCACTTCAAGCAGCACCACTAAGGGTCGCTGGGGATGTGACGGGGCTGCGTTGGCGGGGGCCAAAGTTGCCCGGGCCAAAACCCGTTCCATGCGGCACCACACCGCGGTGGCAGCTGAGGGATGGCGGTGGGCTGAGTGCCGCGGCGGCGGGCCGGGACTGGTCGCAGACGGGTTGGTTTGCCCGGAAGGCCGTCTGGTGCGGAGGGGGGCTGGCCGATATTCTCGCCCTGTGGCGTCAGTGCCGGGAGCTTGCCCGAGGGAGGTTGCCGGGGGGAGGAGAGCCTGGCCGGGGGCCGTTGGGGGGCCCGGGCTGGAGTGGCGGATTTGCGGTTGAGATGCGTGATTGAGATTCGGTGTTGAGGTGGTGGGGCGGCCTGCGATGTGGCGGGCTGCAACTTTCGAACAGGAGCGCTCGCATGCCAGTTTCGCCTCGGTCGGTTGGTCGTCGGAACTCTCTGAATCGCCGGGACTTTTTGAAGGGTTCGCTGGCGGCCTCGGCGGCGGTGGCTGCGCCGACCATCATTCCCGCCTCGGCGTTGGGCCTGGAGGGGACGGTTCCCCCGAGTGAGCGGGTGGTGGTGGGGGGCATTGGCATTGGCAACCGCGGCACGTACGACCTGGGGTGCTTCCTCGAGCAGCCCGATGTGCAGTTCGCGGCGGTGTGCGATGTGAAAGAGGCCCGGCGGGTGGCGGTGAAGAAGATCGCCGACGACCGGCAAAAGAACGGCGACTGCGCGATGTACCGCGACTTCCGCGAGTTGCTGGACCGGAAGGATATCGACGCGGTGCTGATTGCCACCGGGCCGAACTGGCATGCGACCGCGGCGATGTACGCCGCCAAGGCGGGCAAAGACATGTACTGCGAGAAGCCCTGCACGAAGAACATCGAGCAGAGCCTGATCTTGCGGGACACCATGCGCCGAACGGGGCGGGTGTTCCAGGCGGGGACGCAGCGGCGGAACCTGCCGCACTTCGCGTTCGCGTGCGAGCTGGCCCGGACCGGTCGGCTGGGGAAGATGAAGCGGGTCTACGCCCACCCGGCGGGGATGCAGGCGATGACGAGCGGGTGGCTGCTGCCGGAAACCGAACCTGACGCCGCGGTGGTCGACTGGAACATGTACCTGGGCCCCGCAGCGTGGCGGCCGTTCAACGCCAAGCTGCTTGACGGTTTCAACTTCGAGAAGGGGGGCGGGCTGGTGGGAGGCGGCGTGCTGGAGTGGGGCTCGCACTGCGTCGACCTGTGCCAGTGGGCGGTGGACGACTGCGCTCCGCCGGTCGAGTACGACCCTCCCAAGGACGGGCAGCTGGTCGCCCGTTACGACAATGGCGTGGAGCTGGTCTTCCGCGAGACGGGGTGGATTCCGCTCGGTTCTTGCCCGGTGCGGTTTGAAGGGGAGGCGGGTTGGGTCGAAGCGGGCGACAGTGGCAAGCTGGTGCTGAGTTCGCCCGAGCTGCTGGCGGGGCGGACGGTCGCCGAGATTGGTGGCTACCCCGCCACGTTCCACGTCCGCGACTTCCTCGACTGTGTGAAGAGCCGGGCGCAGCCCAAGGGGAACGCCGAGGCGGCGTGCAACGCCCACATTGCCTGTCATGCGGCGAACATCGCCCTCTCGCTGGGGCGGACGGTGAAGTACAGCAACGAGACGCACGACTTTCCGAACGACATCGAGGCGAATCGGCTGCGATCCGAGGCGCTGCGCGAACCGTGGCGGCTGTAGGCGGACGCAGGTCGCGACCCCCGGCGCCGGTTGCCGGGCGGTCCCCCTGCCCCCCGCCCTCCGTGGTTCCCTTCGGACTCTCTGCACACTCCCCGCTCTCGAAAGTCTGCCTCATGTCTCTGCTGCGATCGACCCTGCTGTGCCGCCCGACCGGGCTGCTGGCCGCCACGCTGATGCTGTTGGCCCTGGTTGTGCCCGCCCCGGTGGTGGCCGCCGATGGTCAGACCGAAAAGGAAAAGAGCCTGTTGGCGGTGCTGCGTTCCGACGCGGCCCCCGCCGAGAAAGCGATCACCTGCAAGCACCTGGCGGTCTACGGTTCGCCCGACTGCGTGCCCGACGTGGCGAAGCTGCTGACGGACGCGCAGCTGGCCTCGTGGGCTCGCATTGCCCTGGAGGCGATTCCCGGGCCCGAGGCGAGTGCCGCGCTGCGGGACGCCGCCCCGAGGCTGGAAGGCCAACTGCTGGTGGGGGTGTTGAACTCGCTGGGGGTTCGTCGCGACGCGGGAGCGGTGGAACTGCTGACGAAGCACCTGTCGCACGCCGACGCCCAGGTGGCGAGTGCCGCGGCGGTGGCGCTGGGGCACATTCCCAACGCGAACGCCTCGGCGGCGCTGGCTGCCGCGCTGGGGACCACGACGGGCGAGGTGAAGAACGCTGTCGCCGAGGGGTGCATCCTGACGGCCGAGCGGCTGGCCAAAAGTGACCGCGCGGCGGCGCTGGCGATGTACACGAACGTCCGGCAAGCCGACGTTCCTGCCCAGCGAAAACTGGAGGCCACCCGCGGGGCGATTCTGAGCGCTCCAGCCGAAGAGGGGCTGGCGCTGCTGCGCGAGCAACTGCATTCGCCCGACAAGGCGAACCAGCGGCTGGCGCTGACGGTGCTGCGGGAGTCTGCGGGAGACACGGTGGACGCCGCGCTGCTGGATGACGTGGCCAAGTTGCCCGCCGACCGGGCGGCGCTGCTGGTGAACGCTCTCGCCGACCGGCGGGAGACGGTCCGCCTGCCCGGACTGTTGGGGCTGATGAACTCGGGAGCCAAGCCGGTGCAGCTGGCGGCGATTCGTGCCGTGGGGCGGGTGGGGAACGACACCTGCCTGACGGCGCTGCTGGGGGTGGTGGCGACGCAGACCGATGCCGACCTGCGGCAGGCGGCCGAGGGGGCGTTGGCCGAGCTGCCCGGCGAGGGAGTGAACGCCGCGGTGGTGTCGCAGCTGTCGAAGGGAGACGAAACGCTCAAGCCGGTGCTGCTGGGGGTGATTGCCCGCCGGCGGATTCCGGCGGTCGATGAAGTGCTGAAGAGCCTGAAGGGGGCGAAGCCGGCGGTCCGGCAGGCGGGCCTGGCGGCGTTGGGGGCGACGGTCGAGCTCGACCGCTTTCCTGTGCTGATCGACGAGGTGGTGAAGGCCCCGGCGACCGATGAGGCGGCGGTGACGGCGCTGAAGACGGCGGCGGTGCGGATGCCGGACCGCGAGGGGTGTGCCGGGCTGTTGGCGGCTGCCCTCACAAAGGCTCCCGCCGAGGCGAAGGGGACACTCATTGAAACACTGGCGGCGGTTGGCGGGACGAAGGCGTTGAACACGCTGGCGGGGGCGGCGCGGGGGACCGATCCGCAGCTGCAGGATCTGAGCACGCGGCACCTGGGGGAGTGGATGACGGCAGATGCCGCCCCGGTGCTGCTCGACCTGACGAAGTCGGCCCCGGGAGAGAAGTTCCAGGTGCGGGCGCTGCGGGGGTACATTCGGATTGCCCGGCAGTTTGTGCTGCCCGAGCCCGAACGGCTGCAGATGTGCGAGCAGGCCCTGGCGGCGGCGAAGCAGCCTGCCGAGCAGAAGATGGTGCTCGACGTGTTGAAGCGGTATCCGAGCCTGGGGGGGCTGAAGCTGGCGATTGCGACAGGCAAGGGGGCGGGTGCCAAGAACGCCGGGCTGCGGGACGACGCGCAGGCGGCGGCCCTGGCCATCACAGCGAAGCTGGGAACGCAGGCTCCCGAGGCGAAGAAGCTGCTCGAGCAGCTGGACCTGGGGAAGGTGAAGCTGGAGATTGTGAAGGCGACCTACGGGGCGGGAAACAACGTGAAGGATGTGACCGCCCAGGTGCAGAAGGCGGCGGGGGGCCTGCCGCTGGTGACGCTGCCGAATGAGAATTACAACGCCGCATTCGGGGGAGACCCGGCTCCGGGAACCACGAAGCAGCTGAAGGTGCAGTACAAGCTGAACGACAAGGCGGGCGAGGCGACGTTCGCCGAGAACGCCCTGATTGTGCTGCCAGTTCCCAAGTGAGTGCCGCCGGAGGGGGCCGCGCGACCGGGCACGCCCACTGCGGTGGGGACCGACCCACTGGAGGGGCGGGGGCCCGAGCGCGGGCGGGGGTGCAGCGGGCGGGGTGTGTGGTGGTTGACCGGGATCGACAGCGATCTCGAGCGGGGTGCTGGAAATGAGTTCTGCCCAGGGCGACGAAGGCGAACCCGCCGACGTTGGCCCGCTGGAGACCCCGCCCCCGGCCGACCCGATGGGTCCGCTCCCTCCCGATGACAGCCTGGGCTGGTGGCCCGACGCGTCACTGATTGGCGTGGCCCTCATCTGGGGGATCAACATGCCCATCATGAAGCTGGGCCTGGCGGGGATGGATCGGTTCGCCTTCAACGCCCTGCGGCTCACCCTGTCGGCCGCGGTGCTGGTGCCGCTGGCCTGGCGGGAAGCCCCCAAGCCCGCGACGCCAGGGAACCCCCCCCTGCCCCGCCCCGAGGGGCTGTGGAAGCGGGTCATGGTGTATGCCGTGATCGCCTCGGGGTTTTACCAGTGGCTGTTCCTGCTGGGCATTTCCAACACCACGGCATCGAACGGGTCGCTCATCATGGCGACGGTCCCGCTGTGGACGGCGCTGCTGGCGTGGCTGCTGCTGGGTGACCGGCTGCGGGGCTGGGCCTGGCTGGGGCTGGCCCTGGTGATTTTGGGGACACTCATTGTGGCGGTCCCGCAGGGGGGGCTGGCCCACGGGGGGCGCCTGCTGGGGAACCTGTACCTGCTGCTGGCGGCGATGGTCTGGTCGCTGGGGACGGTGCTCAGTCGGCGGGTGTTGCCCTATTTCAGCCCGCTGCGGCTGGCGGCGATTTCGGCGTCGCTGATGCTGCCGTTCCAGTTTGTGCTGGCGGGCGGGGGACTGGGGGGCGTGGGCCCGGCACTGCGGGACCAGCGGACGTGGTTGCCGCTGATTTACTCGGGGGTGCTCTCGACCGGCCTGGCACTGCCAATGTGGAACTACGGGGTCCGCTGGGCGGGAGCCCCGCAGGCGGCGGCGTACCAGAACCTTGTGCCCGCCGTGGCGTTGGCGACTGCCTGGCTGGCACTGGGGGAGCCGGTCTCGATCACGCAGTTCCTGGGAGGAGCGCTGATTGTGGGGGGGCTGGTGCTGCTGAGGCGTCGGTAGCGCAAGACTTCGCCCTTGTCCACGCTCTGCCGATCGCGCTCGCGACGCCTGCCCGGGGTGGCGTAGAACGGGGGGCCCAACTGGGGTCTTGGGAGAGGCAGAGCGGGTAGGCCGCGCGGGCGGTTAGAGTGGGTAGGCCAAGCGAATGGGCCCAAGCGAGTGGGCCCAAGTCTGGGCGAGTCACCGGGGAGAGTGGGGCATGCAGCGGGCCGATGTGAACCTGTGGGAAGCGTACCGGGCGGTGGCCCGCCGGTGGTCCACGGTCCTCCCGTTCGCCTGGGGCTACAAGTTGCTGTATGCGTTGCTGCTGGCGCCGGTGCTCTCGTGGGGGCTGCAGCAGATGCTGCTGCGGTATGGCCGGGCGTCGGTGGGGAACTTCGAAGTCGCGAAGTTCGCGCTCAGTCCGTCGGGGCTGGCGACGGTGGTGCTGGGGGGGAGTCTGCTGCTCGCGCTGCACTACTTCGAGATCGCCGGGTTGCAACTGCTGCTGGCCGACCGGACTCTCGACTGGTCGCAGGGCTGGCGGGGGGCGGTCCGGCATGCCCATCGCCTTGTGCTGGTGGGGCTGCGACAACTGCTGGCGTGCCTGGTGATTGCCGGGCCGGTGCTGGCGGGAGTGGGGCTGGCGTTCTGGCTCTTTTGGAGCCGGCACGATCTGAACTCGCTGACGGTGCTGCGACCCCGCGACTTCTGGCTGGGGCTGGCGATGGCGGTGCCGTTTGTGCTGACAGGTGCGGCGTACGCGGCTGCGTGGCTGCTGCGATGGTTTCTCGCGGTGCCGGTGCTGTTGTTTGAATCGCCCATCGGCCCCTTCGCCGCTCTCGAGCGGAGTCGCGAGTTGACCAAGGGCTGGCTCCCCCGGATGGCCCTGACGCTGGGGGGGCTGCTGGCTGCCCATCTGGCCCTGACCGCCGTCACCCTGGCCGGGCTGGGCGAACTGAGCGAATGGGTGCTGGCGCGGGTTCCCGACCGACTGTCGCTGACCCTGACGGCGACGGCGGGGTTGTTGCTGCTGCACGCCGGGCTGCTGGCGTTGCTCTCGGCACTGGGCACCACGCTCTTCGCGGCGGTCAGCCTGCAGATGTACCGGCAACGGGCCGGGGTGGAATGGCCCGCCCGGGAAGACCCGCGTCGCCGTCGGCTCTCGTTCCGCTGGCTGGTGGTACTGGGGCTGGCGGGGTTGATGCTGGCGGGACTGTACGGCTCGCGCGAGCTGGTGCGCGCCGCGCGACTTGATGACAACATCGAGCTGACCGCCCACCGCGCGGGGGCGACGAAAGCGCCGGAGAACACCATCGCCGCGCTGACGCAGGCAATCGCCGATCGAGCC
>CAIUHT010000944.1 GCA_903898975.1 uncultured Planctomycetaceae bacterium | reverse complement strand
GTCCGTCGATCAGGTCGGGCACCTGCAGCCCACTGATGCGGGTCTCGCACACCACCTCGCGACCACGCGGCCACTTCTCGCGCATGGGGGTCGCGATGGTGTCATTCCCCCGAGGCTGCACCACCTCGATCCGCGGCACCCGCGCCAGTTCCCGTCGGGTCTCGAGCCAGCGAAAGCCGCGGGCCACCGCCACGGCGGCCCCCGCCCCCCCGGCGGGGCAGAAGACATGGTCAATTGGTGCGGGGGCCTGCCCGGCCAGTTCGAGGGCGATGGTCTGGACCCCGGTCATCCCGACGGGCGAGATCTTAAAGCAGCTGATCTGCAGCGCCGCCCCCGGTTCACTCCCCAGCCGCTGCAGCAGGCCCCACACCTGCTGGGTCACTTCCGTCCGCTTGCCAAAACCCTCGATGCGGTGCAACTGCGCCCCGTAGGCGAGCATCTGCCGGCACTTTTCGAGGGGTGCCCCCTCGACCAGGGCGACGTGGCAGGGAATCCCGGCGGCGGCGCAGTACCCGGCCAGTGCGGCCCCGGTGTTGCCACTCGAAGTCGCCAGGCAGCGGGTGCGGCCCTGGGCCACCATGTCGGAAACCGCCACGCAGGCGAAGCGGTCTTTGTAAGAGCCCGTGGGGCACAGGTTCTCGAGCTTGAAGTGCAGGCCGGGCAAGCCCGCGCGGGGTCCCAGGACCCGCGAGCGAACCAGCGGTGTCCCCCCCTCGCCCAGCGTGATCCGCGCCTCGGGAGGAAGAGGGGCAATCGCCTCGGACCACTGCCAAAGACTCATCGGGCACCCTCGCGATTTCGTCCCTCACCGCCGGGTCACGCCAGCAAGACACTTCACCCAGTGCGACACTTCACCCAATGCGATACTTCACTCAGTGCGACAAAGGGCCAGCGCGACACACGGCCCCCGTCAGGCCAGCGTTTCGACGTAGGCACCCAGGGGGAAAGTCACCGGCTTGGGGGCGAAGTAGTCGGGACCGTAACCGCGGATCTGGTCCCGCTTCAGTTCGGCCAGCTCCAGCGTCCCGCTCCAGACCACCGCCTTCCCGCGCGTGTGGATCTCCTCGGCCAGCTCATGCGATTTCTGCAGGCTGTGACCGCAGATCCGCGAGAGAGCCGCAATCACGTACGCGAAGGTGTGAAAGTCGTCGTTCTCGACAATCACCGCGTAGGCGGGCTGTTTCTTCGGACGCGTGCGGGTCTCGGGAGCCGGTCGCTCGGTGACAACCAGCACATCCTCAGCGGTCTGATGTTCCGTCATGACACAGCACCAGCTTGGTGACTACACAGGGGGCGAGTACAGCACGTCGGGCTCCCGACGGCCTGGGTGCCACAGCACCAGCCCCCCCTCAGGTCCATTGAGCCGTGCCACCCCGTCGGGCCGGCCCTTCCATTGGGCGTCGAGAATCGCCTCGAGCGCCTGCACGGCGGCCACGGTCTGACGGTCGGCAGCGAGATCGTTGTAGTCCAACGCCCGCGCTCTTGCCAGTCTCGCCGAACGCTCGTCCGCCGGTCCGCCAAACTCCACCTCCGCCACCTCCCGCGCGAACCGCTCCAGCACCTCGACGCCATACCCCCGCTGGCTCGCCTCGTTCCACGGCTCAACAAACGCGGCACTGTAATGATTGTTGAGCGTGATCTTTGTCCGCATCGGGGTTTCCCCTGCGATGGTGCACTCGACTCCCCGCTTGCGCGAATGCCCGTTCCAGACCCCGTTGTCAAACCGGAACTGCACTTCCTGCTCGACATAACCGGGGAAATTGTCGGGGGTGACCCAGCTGGTGTGAATGTCGAACGCCGCCTCACGCCCACTGTCGTACCGGTAGACCAGCCGCAGCTGGCAACTGTCCCAGGTCGGGCCATCGACCGGCCCCACCAGGCCCCGCTGCCCCGTCGCCGTCACCCGCTCCAGCCGCCCCCCGAACGTGAAGTCGATCAGCTTGATGTAATGCACCGCGACATAGGTGCCCGGGTTGCGGCCGGTGATCCACTCGGCGAACTGCCCCTGCGCGATCGACTTGGGCTCGAGCAACGAACAGTACCCATTGTTGACGTGCTGCAGCTTCTGCTGGCGGTAGAAGGTGCGCAGCCGCTTGTGATCGGGATCGAGCAGCTTGTGGTACACCACCTTGGCCAGCACCCCGTGCTGACGGGCGAGCCGCTCCAGCTCGTCGAGCTGCTCGAGCGACAGCACCGAGGGTTTTTCGATCAGCACATGCCGACCGGCCTGCAGGCAGGCGCGGGCCGCCTCGAAGTGCCGGTCGTCGGGAGTCGCAATCGCCACCCAGTCGACGCCCGACGCCAACAGCTGCGCAACCGCTTCGGGTCCCGCAAAGTTCTCGAACGCCGCCACCTTGCCCGCCAGGGTCTGCTGGTAACGCGCCCCCCGCGTTCCCGTTCGCGACGCCACCGCCGTCAGCGGGACCTCGCACACGCCAAACCGCCGGTCGTACAGCGGCGTCTTGTGCACCTGCTCAAAAAACGGCCGATAAGTCTCTTCAAAGATCATCCCCAGGCCGACCATCCCCGCCCGCAGCACCCGCGGCCCCTCTCCTCGAGCTGCGCCCGGGGCTCCCCCCCCCACGCTCCCCACGCTGCCACCTCCCCCAGCCGCTCCCATGTCACTCTCTCCCTGCTCCCACGGGTGATGCATCACCGACCCTCGCCCACACCGGGCACCGTCACCGTCACCGTCACCGTCGCCGTCACCGTCACTGCCACCGCACCCCATGCCAGCCGTTGAACTGGTACCCCTTCGCGTTCCAGGTCATCTCGCGGGGCTGCGACACCCCG
>CAIUHT010000943.1 GCA_903898975.1 uncultured Planctomycetaceae bacterium | reverse complement strand
CGGGAGAGATCGGGCAAAGCAAGCTCGGGCAATTCATCGGCGAATTCCGCCACTTCACCGCTGTTGCTTTCACCCCCGTTGCTTTCACCGTCGTTGCTTTCACCCTCGTCGGCTTCACCCTCGTCGGCTTCAGGCTCGTCGCTGCCGAGGGCCAACTCGGGCGGCCCCGGCTGTGTGTCCCCGTTCAACACGTCGAGGCTGTCTTCGAGAGTGTCGTCGAGGGACTCGGCGTGAGGTGCCTCGGGACTCGCCTCGGCGAACGAGTGGTCTTCGACGGGAGCGGCTTCGGGGTCGGAGAGCGCGTTTTCGATCGAGAGGTGAGCCGGCTCTGGGTCGACGTGCGCATCGAGTGTCGGTTCCCCGGGCGACACATCGGCAGCGAGCGCGAAATCAACGGCGGTGTCTGCGGTGAGTGAAGGCTCGTCCCCCGCATCGACTTCTGCGTCGGCTTCTGCGGCGGCCTCGGCCTCAGCGGCGGTTCCAACGTCTTCGCCAGCCTCGGCCCAAGTCGCGTCGGCCCCACTTTCGCGGTCGGAGTCTCCTACGTCGTCTTCCGACTGAGCGAACGCAGCCTCGTCCTCGGAAGTCGTCGCTTCCGACGCAGCGGCGCAGGCCTCTTCCGCGCCGGGGTCTTCGGCGATCCAGTCCTGATCGACAACATCCTGTGCGGCAGCTGCGTGTTCGGCAGCGTCTGCGTCGAAACCGTTGTCGGGGGAAGAGTCTTCCGGGTAGGAGTCGCTGGCCGCAATTTCATGTGGAACTTCGGCTGCACTGGCGAAATCGTCGCTGGCGAAATCGTCGGCGGCGAAGTCGTTGCTGGCGAAGGCATCGGCCAGCGCGGGTTCTTCACGGCTCTCCGCGTCCGCAGCCGTGCGGGCCCATACGCCTCGCTCGGATGGGTCTGGCTCGCTTGATTCGGACGGATCGAGTGCCGACTCGTCGCTGTCGGATTCCTCGCTGCCAGAGTCTTCGCTGTCCGATTCTTCGCCGTCCGATTCTTCGCCGTCCGATTCTTCGCTGTCAGAGTCTTCGGGCACGAACTCATCGGGGGTTTCGTGGTCCGAGAATGCGGCGAGGGCGCGTTGATAGGCGAGTTCGATTTCGTCTTCCGAGAACTCCGCGTCGACTGGGTCTCGGGGGAGCGCGTGGGGGTCCGCCGGGTCGGTGGGCTCGAGCGGGGGATCGAGCGGAGGCATGGCGGAAGGGCTTTCGTCGGAACAGAAGACGAACGGCAACGGGTCCCCTGTGGGCCGGGAGACCCAGCGCGGGGGATGGAGCGGCCGCACCCGGGGAGGGCGGGCGGCCTTTGGTCGGGGGCTTGTATGGCAAACAGGCGGGACCCCTCAAGAGGGAACCGGCTGAGGGTGGGTTGGGGGCCTGCCTGGGGGCCGGGCGGAGGACGCAGGGAGCACGATCTGCGGGGTCGGAGCGGGTGATGGCACAGGCTGCGCAGGCTGGGCAGTCTGGCGTGGGGGGGCGGGGTTTGGCTTGCCGGGGCTGGGGGGAGAGGCGATGATTCGCGGCGTTGGAAGTGGGCTTTGGGCTCGTATTCCCGCGCTGGGGCGGCCTGCACGGCGGGCCGGTTTTCTCTCGTCAGTCAAGTCAGGTGAAACGTCGATGTCTGCCGATCGCGCCGCGATATCCCGGAATCAGACCAAGCCCGGAGGGTCGCTGATTCAGTTCAAGCTCTTCCTCATGATGGTGCTGCAGTTCTTCATCTGGGGTGCCTGGCTGCCGCTGATTTTCGCCTATCTCCCCGGGCTGAAGTTCGAGCCCTGGCAGCAGTCGCTCATCCTGAACGCGTTCCCCATCGCGGCGATCGTGGGGATGTTCTTCAGCAATCAGTTCGCCGACCAGAACTTCGCGGCCGAGAAGTTCCTCGCGTTCAGCCACTTTGTGGGAGGGCTGGCGATCCTGGGGTGCGGGTTCACCACGTCGTTCTGGCCGTTCTTCCTGCTGATGCTGGTGCACTGCCTGCTGTATGTGCCGACGATTTCGATCACGAACTCCATCGCCTTCGCCAACCTGCGTGATCCGGAAACCCAGTTCGGCCCGGTGCGGACGGGGGGGACGATTGGCTGGATCCTGGCGGCGTGGCCATTCACGTTCCTGTTTGTGGATTGGGCGAAAGTCGCAGCCAAGAACCCGCAGGGGCTGGTGAACTGGCTGGGAGCGGTGCTGGGGAGTGGGCTGGAAGGGCCGGCCCTGCTGAGCGCCACCCGCTGGACCTACATCGTGGCGGGGATTGCCTCGCTGCTGCTCGCGGCGTTCAGCCTGTTGTTGCCACACACCCCCCCAAAGCCCGCCCAGCAGGGAAGTGGGGTGGCCTGGCTGGAGTCGGTCCGGCTGTTGAAGAAGCCGTTCGTGCTGGTGTTGTGGCTGGTGACCTTCATCGACGCCTTTGTGCACAACTGCTACTTCAACTGGACCGGGGGCTTCCTGGGGGCCTCCAGGGAAGCGGGGGGGGTGGGGATTCCCGGGAACTGGATCATGCCCGTGATGAGCGTGGGCCAGGTCGCCGAGATTTTGACGATGCTGGTGCTGGGGGTGACCCTCAAGAACCTGGGCTGGCGGACCACGATGATCGTGGGGATCCTGGGGCATGCCCTGCGGTTCCTGGTCTACGCGCTGTTCCCGCAGAGCCAGGCCCTGATCGTGGTGATCCAGGTCTTGCACGGAATCTGCTACGCGTTCTTCTTCGCGACCGTCTACATCTTCGTGGACGCCTACTTCCCGAAGGATGCCCGCAGCAGTGCCCAGGGATTGTTCAACGTGATGATCCTGGGCATGGGGGCCCTGGCGGCCAACACCCTGTGTCCCTGGCTGGTTGAGAACGTCTTCAAGAAGGGAGAGACGCTCGACTATCGCTCGATGTTCCTCTTCCCATGCTTCATGTCGTTGCTGGCCGCCGTGGCGTTGGCGCTCTTCTTCCATCCTCCCAAGGTGGCGACCGACGGCACCGGTGGCTCGGCCCCGGCCCACTGACAGCCACGAGTGCTTCTGACCCTGCACCACGGGGATCGCGGCCAACCACCGCGATCCCCGTGGTCATTCACGGCCCCCCGCAACGTCCGCCACGCGCCGCACCTCGACCGCGCGGTCGCCGTTCAGCGTGACCAGGTGCCGCCCGTCGGCTGAGAAGCAGACCTGCCACACCCGCCCCGCTGCCGGGCCCAGCGCGAGGCTTCGCTGTCGCCACGGTCTCACAGGATTCAAACTTCGGTGCGAACCTCAGCAGCGCAGAACAAGGGGGATCGCGGCACACGCCACGATCCCCCTCATTAAAAATTGAACGCGTCGTTTTGGGAAGACTATTTGCGACGCCGCCGAGCCACGACAAGCCCGCACACAGAACCACACACGGCCAGTCCAATCGCAGAGGGCTCGGGAACCGCAGGGGCGTCCCCAAGAACAATCTCAGCGGTTGGTGAGAGAAGGGGGCCGTGCCGAAGCACCAGTAATCCCTGGTTGGTTGACAAAGCGAT
>CAIUHT010000942.1 GCA_903898975.1 uncultured Planctomycetaceae bacterium | reverse complement strand
GCCTCGGTCTTCCAGTTGATGTGATTGGTGTAGACCGCCCCGGCGAACATCAGGAACAGGATGCTCAACGCCAGTTGCAGCAGGACCAGGATTTTTCCGAAGAACGACATCGAAAACTTCTCCTCGCGTGAACTGCTGCGGCCCACAGGGCCAGGCTCATCAACCGGCAGATGGAACGCGTGTGGTCGGTGAAACGGGAGTTGAGTCGGGAACTGTCACTGTGCTGTCTGCTGCGGGAATCGGTCGCTGGCCACCAGTGACTCGCATCACCCGGTCGCCAACTCCCCCCGCAGGGCCGGTCCGCCGGCACTCCTCGGAAAATCTCGCTTACGCCTGTTCGTCCGGTGCTTCCCCAGCAGGCTCGCCCGCTGCGTCAGTATCTTCGTCCGTTGCCGGTTCGTCTTTCGAGTCCCCTGCCTCGGCGTCGGGTTCGTCGCGCATCTCGGGCTCTTCCGCATCTTCGCCCGGAGTGTCAGATTCGGTCTCTTCAGCCCCAGCTTCATCAGTCCCGGGGTCCCCGGCAGGGTCATCGAGCATCTCGGGCTCGTCCCCCTCCGCCGCAGGTTCCTCGGTCATCTCCTCCCCCTCGGCCGGCGGGGCCTGCTCTTCGCCCCCTGAGCTGGCGGTCGGCGCCTTCTTCAGCGGCGGGCCAAGCCGGCTCGGCTTCAATGCCTTGGGCAACTCGAGTTCGTCCTGTGCCGGGTCGTAGGGCTGCACCACTGGCTGCCCCAACGCCTGCTTCAACGCCGAGTTCCGCCCCTCCGCCCGCTGCAGCACCCCGCGCGACTGGTAGAGCAGATCCCGCAGACGCCGGACTTCCGCCTCGGCTTCCTGCCGCTGAGACAGGAGTTCTTCGTACTGAGCAAACAGCCGCTGCACTTCTTCCCGCCGGGCCTTGTCGGTATCGAGCTTCTGCTGGGCAGTCACCGCACTGGCGGCGTTCGCCTCGCGGGCAGCCACGTCGTCGGTTTCCAGCTTGCGGGCGTACTCGTTCAGCATCCCCGCCTTGGCGATCATCGCCTTCTGGTCGGCGTCAATCGCCGCCAGTGTGGGCTGCACCAGCGCCGCGTAGTTTTCCCGCTCTTTCGTGAACGCGTCGATCTGAGTCTGCAACTCCTGGATCTTCGCGCGGGGATACTCGTTCGCGACCTTCTCTTTCCAATTCGTGCGGGCGATGCTCGAAGCCATCGCTCCGCCCATGAAGGCCAGCGACAGTACGGTCACCAGCACCGTCAATGACTGGCTGATCTTCGTAAGCATGCTCGTCTGGCACCTGGAAAAACTGGCTCGCGAAAACTGGCTCGCGGAACTGGCTCGCGGGGGCAGACTGGCACCAGCCCTTCCCTCAACCCTCCCCGTCCTCATCGGTCCACGCCGATCAGGTCCGGAACCCATCCCTCGGGACGCCCTCCAGCCTCTCTTGAGACCGGTCCGCCACCCGGGCCGCTTTTCCCTGCGTTTTTGAGTATACGGAGCAGGAAAAACCGGTGTCAATCACCCGGTTTCCCAATCCGGCAACTCTCCTCCCACCCCTCGACTCCCTCCCCTGGAGAGACCCTCTCCCCCCCCCCTCCGCCTGGAGTCACCCGTTTATCGTCCACCTCCCCCCCTCACTCCAACCTCCCCACCACTCGAACATCCCTTTCCTCGCACTCCCGACCTCACCCCCCCGAACCCGCCGCACAACTCCTACCACCCGCCCCCTCCAGTCGCCTGCCGAAGTCGCCTGCG
>CAIUHT010000941.1 GCA_903898975.1 uncultured Planctomycetaceae bacterium | reverse complement strand
CGGCCTGCGTCGCCGCGTGGCGCGGTGCCACCTCGTGCCCCGCCAGTTGCAGTGAGCCGGTCCGCTCGCCGCGCTGTTCGACGCGGGCAATCAGCTCCATCCCCCGCTTGGCTTCCACCGACTTCGGCTTCGCCGCCAGGGCCTGGGCATATGCGGCTTTCGCCTCCGGGAGGCGGTTGTTCATCGCCAGCACCAGCCCCAGGTTGGCCTGAGCCGCCGAGGCGTCACATCCCGCCTGCTGGAATTCCGCCAACGCCTCTGTCTTCCGCTCGGTTTGGGCCAGGACGAGACCCAGGTTGCAGTGCGAGCGCTGGTGACGGGGCGCCTCCGCCACCGCTTTTCTCAATGTCCCCTCGGCTTCCGCCCAACGCCGCTGCAGGTACAGGCTGTACCCATAGTCGCACAGCAGGTCCGGATCCTTCGGGCTCAGCTTCAGCGCCTGCTTATAGCAGGCCTCTGACTCCCGCGAACGCCCCTGCTTGTCAAACACCACCCCCTGCCGCCAGACCGCCCCCGCCAGGTGCGGATCCAGCTCCGCCGCCTTCGCGTACGCATCGAGAGCCCGCTCGTATTCCTTCTGCTGCTCCAGCGTCCGCCCCAGTGCCAGGTGCATGTCGGCGACCTGCTGGTTCGACAATGCCGTCGAGCTGGCGGTCGATCCCGTGGCGCCGTTCGTCCGGCGAGCCGCCAGTCCTCCCCCCCTGCCCGACCACTGGCAGCCTACAACCAGCACCAGGCCCGTCAGTCCCAGCAGCGTCAGTGTCGTGATCCGATGTCTGTGCGTCATGGCTTCTGTTCCTTAATTGTCACCCAGGATCGAACCACCGCTGGCTCCGGTGCCACCACCTGCGGCCCCGCCGCCTCCCACGCCCCCCGCACTCCCCCGCCCGGCGGTCTGAGCGCGGCGCGTCGACTCAATCAACAGTCCTGTCACCGAGTCCAGCCCATTCACCGTCGGCCGAGCCACCCGCACCCCTTCGGGGGGAACGCCCCCGGGAGTCCCCGACAGCAACTGCCACACCCGGGCCCGGCGGGCTTCATCCAGTTCGGCCCCGTGAGCCGAGGGCTCGATCATTACCTCACCCGGCGTGCTCGGAATCCACTGGGCAATCCGTGCCAGCTGTTGCAGACCGCGGGGACGCAGCTCGTCACTCCCCGGGACAAAGTCGAACTCATACAACGCCAGCCGGGCTGCCCGCCCCGCCCGCTTCTGCGCCTCCAGCGTCCCCTGCATCGCCTGCCCCAACCCGGGCCGCAGATACTCTTGCGGGTAGCCGCAGATGTGCTCCTGGCAATGAGCCTTCCGGCGAGCCTGCCAGGCCCGCAGCCGGCCAGCCCGGCAGCGTTCGCAATCGCACACTGTCTCGCCACCTGCCGTCACTGTCAGCACCGGCCCCGTCGGGACCGTCCCGGGAACAGTCTCGACCGGGGAGAAGACCGACTGAGTTGGCGGCAGCGTCGAGCCAGGTTCGGACGTCGGCCGGGCGACGGTCGTCCCGGGCCCCGCTTCCTGGAAGCCCGACCCCGGCAACACGGGCAGGCCGCGCTCGGTGGGCAGCGGAGGCAACGCCTGCTGCGCTGGTAAACGCGTCTCCAGGCAGGCGGCCGCCAGCAACAGGCCACCGCACACTCGCCACTTGGGGGGCAACAGCAACATGGTCAAGCGACCTTTCAGGTTGGGAGATCGAATCTTGATCGAGGGGACTTACTGCGAGAATCCGTGGGGACCCTGCAAGTGCTGGCACTCCAGCGCCTGCCGTCGCTGGCAGCCAAACGGGTCCTCCCCCTGCAGTGTCGAGCGATACTCGGGATGCCCCGTGTGCCCTTCGATATGACCCATCAGGTAGAACTCCAGGTCGTTGGGCTCGTAGACCTCATCGCCCGGCAACGGTCCAACCTGTGACGGGTCGATCGCCTCGACGAGGTGCGGTGTCACCAGCACGATCAGTTCCTTCTCGACCCGCGTCCCCGTGTTGTTGCTGAAGAACGGCCCGATGTACGGGAGATCGCCCAGCCCGGGAATCCGGTTGGTCGCGCCCGCCAGGTCCACCTGCATCAGCCCGGCGATCGCCAGGGTCTGCCCCTCTCGCATCTCGACCACCGTGTGCGAACGCCGCGTGTTCAGCCCCGGGACCGAGACCCCCGAGATCTGCGTCCCCAGGGCGAAGTCGATCGAGCTCACTTCCGGATCAACTTCCATGCGAATCATGTCGCCGTCGAGCACATAGGGAACGAACGCCAGCTGCACCCCGAATTTCTTGTACTCGATGGTGATCGTGGGAGGGCCACCCCCCGCTCCCGATTGTGGCACTGGCACGGGGAATTCGCCCCCCGCCAGGAAGTCGGCTCGATGTCCGTGCATGGCCACCAGGTTGGGCTCGGCCAGCAGCTTCAGCACCGTGTTCCGCCGGAGGGCGGCGATGAAGGCGTGAAATCCCGCCCCCTCGAAAATCCCGAACGCCGTCGTGGGAGTCCCCGCCGTCGACGCGGTCGCCGAGCCCAGCAGCTTCGCCGTCGACCCCAGCACGCTCTGCGCGTCGTTCGCACCAGTCAGCCTGGTACCCACCACTGTTCCCGCCCCGTCGTTGAACAGCAGATCCGAGCCAATCTGCCGCAACGCCGTCCGGTTCAACTCGGCGACCTGCACCTGCAGCATCACCTGCTGTGGCCCGGGCACACGCATCAGGTTGATGATCTCCACCGGGGGGGTGTCTCCGGTCACCACCGCTCCCGCTGTCTGCATTGGCACCTGCAGGGGCATCGCCGCCTCGGTCATCGCGTCGGCGGTCTGCTCGGCCAGCCCCGCAGCAGCCTCCGTGGGCGACTCACTCGCCGCCCCGCCCGCTGCGGCTCCCGGAATCGGACCCCCACCCGCGGGCCGCGCCGACTTCTCGGGAGTCATCGTGCGGGACACCGTGTCCTTCAGCACTTCACTGATGCGACTGAGCTGAATGGTGTCCCGGGCCTGGCCCTCCACAATCAGCTTCGGCCCCAGGTGGGCCAGCCGAATATGGGCCTCGGGAAACAGCTGCAGCAGCCGCGCTTCGAGCAACTTGAGGTCGAGCACCACGTGCACTTCGTAGTGGTAGCTCTTGCCACTCGCCGTCACGATGGTGAGGTCGGTGACACCCAGTCGCTTCCCCAGCATCCGGATGTGGCGGTCTCCCACCAGGGTGAAGTCGGCAATGCTCGGATCTCCCACCGAGATCTGTGGCTGCGTCACAGGCTCCCGCTGCCCCTCGGGCAGGTCGGCCGGGCTCTCTTTCAGAGTCAGGGTCCGGCTGCGACCCACCACCACTTCGAACGACGCATCGCTCTGCGACATCTTGTCGATGAACGACGACGCCTCGGTGAACCGCAGCGAGGGGCTCTCGAGCTTCGAAGGGACCACCGGCACCACGGGGTTCAGCCCCCCTGCCG
>CAIUHT010000940.1 GCA_903898975.1 uncultured Planctomycetaceae bacterium | reverse complement strand
GGGCTACAAGTCCTGCGACTCAACATGAGGGCTCGGTGGGATTGCGGGCTGGCGGGGTAGCCAGCTGGAGGACGAGGGTGGGTCCTCGAGCTGGGATGAGTGCCAGAGGGGCGGCGAGCGGACATTCAAGGAACGCGGCATGGATCCGGTGCGGCTGGGATTGGTGGTGCACACTTTCCACATGGGGGGGCTCGAGCGGTTCGTGGCCCACATGCTGAATGGCCTCGATCGGCGGCGCTTCCAGCCGACGTTGATTTGCATCGCCCGCAGTGGCACGGCGACCGAGTGGCTCCACTGCCCGGATGTGGAAATTGTCGAACTGCACAAACCCCCCGGGCGGAGTGAGTGGGTCACCAGTCGCCGACTGGCCGAAGCGGTCAGGACTCGCCGGCTCGAACTGCTGCACTCGCACAACTGGGGCACTCTCATCGAGACGCTGCTGGCGTGTCGGCAGGTGGGGGGCGTTCGCCATGTGCATGCCGAGCGGGGGACCGTGATGGGGGGCGGTCGCGGGGGATGGCGGCGGAAAATCGCCGGGTGGGGCATGCGGCTGGCCCTGGGGCAGTGTGACCGGGTGCTGGCGGTCGACCAGGCGGTCGCCGACCGGGTGGGACGGGCGACCGGCTACCCCCGCTCGCGCATCGAGGTCATTCCCAATGGCGTCCCCGCGCCCCCCTGTGCCGATCGCGCTCAAGAGCGGCTGCGCATTCGGCAGTCGTTGGGCATTCCCCCCGAGGCGATGGTGCTGGGTTCGGTGGGCCGACTGGTCGAGGTGAAAGGGTTTGAACTGGCGATCGAAGCCCTCGCGCAGATCCCGCCCGGCCCGGGCGGTCCGCACCTGCTGCTGGTGGGCGAAGGCCCGCGGGGCGAGTCCTTGCAGGCCCAGGCCCGCGAACTGGGGGTGGCCCAGCGCGTGCACCTGGCGGGCCGACAAAGTGAGATTGGCCACTGGCTGGCCGCGTTCGATCTCTTTCTCAACACCAGCCACTCCGAGGGAATGAGCCAGTCGATCCTCGAAGCGATGGGCTTTGGGCTGCCACTGGTGGTGACGGACGTCGGCGGGAACGCGGGACTGGTCGGGGGGGCCGAGGGGTGCGGAGTGGTGCTCAACCACCGCGACCCAGCCGAGTGGGCGCGCGTGCTGCGCGAACTGGCCCAGGATGAGGGGCGT
The DNA here is from genome assembly GCA_903898975.1 of uncultured Planctomycetaceae bacterium. Lineage (GTDB taxonomy): Bacteria > Planctomycetota > Planctomycetia > Planctomycetales > Planctomycetaceae > UBA10511. The sequence goes on along the minus strand of CAIUHT010000940.1, from coordinate 709 downwards.
CGCGCCGAGTTGGCGCGGCGGGCCCGCGTTCGCCATCAGCGCGACTACTCCCTCGAGCAGATGATCGAGCGCTACGCTCAGATGTACCTGGCGTTGTGCCGGGGAGAAGACTCTCAGCGGTCGTAGCTTGTCGCCTGGAAGGCGGCGGTTGGCGACATCCCCCGCAGTGCCTGGTCAAAATGCCGGCCCAGGAACGGACCGCCATCGGTGCCCAGGGGCGACTCCGACCCCAGGCTGTTGATGCACCACGGCGCGAGGCTCACGCCGGGCGGTCCCGCAGCATCAGCAATTCGAAGCCGTCAAAACCGCGCCCGCGTGTGGGCGAACTCCGCGCCCGGGCGGCACTCGAAAGTCCCGCGCCGGACGGTAGCGCGACTCGGCAACTCAGCCCCCGCCGAGGTTGCGGATGTCCATATAAAACACCCACATCATGAGGCTGAGAATCATGCCGAGGCCCAGCCAGGTGAGGGTGACCACGATGCGTTCGTTCGCAGGCTTGCCGGTAATTCCCTCCCACAGCAGGAACATGAAGTGCCCGCCGTCGAGGACGGGGATGGGGAGGAAGTTCATCACCGCCAGGCTCACGCTCAACATCGCCAGGAAGAGCAGCAGGTCGCCGTAGCCCTGCTTGGCGAAGACGAACGCGGTCTCGGCGATGCGGAGGGGGCCACCCACCGCCTTGGTCGAGATGCGGCGATTGAACAGCCGC
>CAIUHT010000939.1 GCA_903898975.1 uncultured Planctomycetaceae bacterium | reverse complement strand
ATCATGATCGAACCGCTCATCTTGAATTGGTGCGAGTTGGCTGGGTGTTCGGAGTATGTGGAGGACATGTCACTTGAGTTGTGAGCGTCAAGGCATTCAACGCACACCAATGGAGTCGAAGTCGTGAAGTGTTTCTGTTCACTGAGGAAAGTGTAAACTGCATGGTGTCAGATGTCAATAGACATGGCCTCATATGTTCATGCAATTCGCAGCCGCAGGTGGTTCTCGTTCAGTTGTTTTGAGTGCGACTTGCTGTGCGAGCCCAAGTGAACGCGCGGAATCGAGGAGGTTTGCGGCTCAGTCCCCTTGCCCGACTCCACGGGATCATTGAATTTGATAGAATGACATCAGTCACATCCGTTACCTAGAAGTGCAGATACCAATCTAACCCGAGGGCTGTTCTTGTGCGCTGGTCGAAGACGTTCATCCCTACAATGAAGGAAGTTCCTTCGGATGCTGAGATTCCCAGTCACCAATTGATGCTCAGGGCAGGTTTGATTCGGCAATTGATGGCCGGGGCTTACACTTACTTGCCGCTCGGTTGGCGTGCCGTGCGAAAAGCCGAGGCGATCGTTCGAGAGGAGATGGACAGGGCTGGGGCCATCGAACTGTTTATGCCAGCTCTGCAGCCGATTGAACTCTTTGAGCGAACGGGTAGAAAGTCGGCTTTTGGGAATGTATTGATAAACTTCCAGATACAGAGAGGGGATCGTCGCGTTCACCTTGCTTTAGGGCCAACACACGAAGAGGTTGTGACTGATTTGATGGCGCGACACATCAGTTCTTATCGCCAACTTCCAGTGTGTGTCTATCAGATACAGACCAAATTCCGGAATGAGGAACGGCCTCGCTTTGGGGTTCTCCGAACCAGTGAATTCCTGATGAAGGACGCGTATAGTTTCGGGACGAGCGTCGATCAGCTCAATTCTGTTTACGATCAGATGTATAAGGCCTACTGTCGGATCTTTGCTCGTGCTGGATTGAACTACCTTCCTGTTGAGGCAGAGAGTGGTCCGATCGGCGGCGATGCTTCACATGAATTTATGGTCCCGGCGAATAATGGCGAGGACCGAATCGTTCACTGCACGGCTTGTGGTTATGCGGCCAATTTGGAGCGTGCCGAGACCGGGCGAGTTCCGAAAGCTAAGCCCGTTAGCTCTTCGATGACCCAATTGAGTGAGGCGTCAACACCTGGGGCAGGTAGCATCGAAGCCGTGTGCAGGGCACTGGGGACCACGCCAAGGCAGATGATCAAGACGCTCCTGTTTTTAGCAGACGGCGAACCCTTGGCTTGTCTTGTTAGGGGAGATCATGAAGCGAACGAGGCCAAGATTCGTCGCGCTGCTGGGTGTAAGTCGCTGCAAATGGCTGACGCAGTGACGATTCAGTCCGTGACAGGAGCCCCGGTGGGGTTTGCCGGTCCAGTCGGTTTGAAATGTCGCGTTCTGGCCGATCACGACGTGGCCGAGGTAGTCGATGCTGTCGTTGGTGGTAACGCAGTCGATATGCACCTGCGGGGTGTCAACGTGGGACGTGACTGGCAAGTGGATGCGACTCACGATCTGAGGATGGCAGAGGATGCAGACGTTTGTCCACGCTGCTTTGGTCGGATGCAGTTGGTCCATGGGATCGAGGTCGGCCACGTGTTCAAACTAGGAACGAAGTATAGCGTTTCTCTCGATGCCGAATACCTCGACGAAAAAGAGCTGAGGCATCCGTTGATTATGGGTTGCTACGGAATTGGTGTTAACCGAATCGTGGCGGCGTTGTGCGAGACGAGCTACGACGAGCACGGTCTGATTTGGCCGCTTTCGATTGCTCCATATGAAGTCTTGGTTGTGCCACTCAATGTATCTGATACGGAGACGGTGGAATCTGCTGAACGGATTTATGCAGAACTCCGGAATTTGGGGATTGACGTTTTACTCGACGACCGAGACGCCCGGGCCGGATTCAAACTGAAAGATGCCGATCTGATTGGAATTCCCCTCCGCGTGGTTATTGGAGGAAGGGGGTTGAAAGAAGGCGTCGCAGAGGTGCGATGGCGCTGGGAGTCCGAGTCTAGAAAAATTCCATTAGAATCGGCGGTCGGCGACGTGGTGGAAATGTTGGCTCGCCAGAAGATTCAAGAATTGGCGAAAGTCCCCAACTGAGGATGTTCTAGCTCAGCGGGAAATAGAATTCGTTCGGGGCGTTGTTGATGAGAAAGAGAAGGCGACATACTGTCGGGAAGTTACGGCATCGTGCCGCGGAGACAAATATTGATGCCAAGCCCGAAGGTGTAGAATCCGGACGGCCTGAAGAGCGTCTGGGCGACGGTCTCGGCGGTTAGAATGGAGTTCTGCCCCAGTTGAAAGTGGAATTCGTTTCTGGTCGGCTTGGTGATTCCCTGACCGGAGATTCAACCCATGAGTTCCAGCCGTCGTCGCATCAAACCTGACCAAAAAGCCCAAATCGTCCGCCGCCATTTGGCCAACAAGGAATCGGTCTCGTCCCTCGCTGAGGAGTTCGGCCTCCAACCCAGCCAGATTCACCTGTGGGTCAACACTTTTTTGGCCCAGGCCGACAAGGCCTTTGAGCGGCCCTCTGTCAGCACGCGTGCAGACAAGGCCCAGCGCATCCAGCAGCTCGAAGCCAAGCTGGCCACCAAGAACGAGGTCATCGCCGAGATCCTGTAAGCGCCAACCAGCCACATGTCAGACGCCTACGTGGTCGGGTTGGATCGCACGCGGGAACT